>JBATOB010000451.1:0-4636 GCA_049290655.1 Chromatiaceae bacterium
CTGGATCGGGTGGGGGCCAGGCTGGACCCGGCTGCCTGCTGGCCCTCCGGTCTGGAGGTCCGCTTCGGCGCTCGGGGTTTGAGTTGTCGCCTCGCGGATCAACCCCACCAGCGGCGGCTCAAGTACCTTTTCCAGGAGGCCGCCATCCCCTCCTGGCTCAGGCCCTACGTGCCCTGCCTCTTCGATGGCGCCCATCTGGTGGCAGTGGGGGATCTCTGGCGTTGCACACCGCTCACCGCAGACGGTGGCATCCGCCTCCACTGGGAAGGCGGTATCCGCGATCACCCGGGATTTCAGGAGGCGGGTGGCCAGCCTCCCGGGCACCGCGGCCCGGAAGCATGTCTTGGCGCGGCGGCGCGGCCCAAGCAGCCCTAGATATCGAAAATGATGGAGGCGACGATCAGGTAATTGATGACGCCAAGCACGTCGATGGAGGTCAGCACGAAGGGTCCCGAGGCGAGGGCGGGGTCTGTTCCTAGTCGCTGAAAGAGCATGGGCAGCGAGGAGGCGATGATGGCCGCCAGGCAGATGTTCATCAACATGGCCACGCCGACGGTGATCATGAGGTCGGGTACGCTGGCGAAATCGTTGAACATCAGGTAGGAGACGAGGGACAGCATGAGGCCATAGAAGGAGCCCAACATCAGGCCGACAGACAACTCCTTGATCAACAAGGATTTGAAGTGGGACAGCTTGAGGGAGCCCGTGGCCAGGCCGCGCACGGCGACGGTGGCGGCCTGGGTGCCGACGTTGCCGGCCATGCCCATGACAATGGGCAGGAAGGCGCTCAATTGAATGATCTGGGCCAGGGTAGCCTCGTACTGGTCAAGCACGAAGGCCGCGCCGACGCCACCCAGAAAGGCGGCCATCAGCCAGGGCGCGCGCAGCTTGAAGATGTTGAGGGGCGACTGGGTCAACAGCTCGGAGCTGCTGGTACCGGCCATGGCCAGCATCTCGCGGGTCGTCTCGTCCTCGATGACGTTGATGACGTCGTCCACCGTGACCATGCCCAGCAGGATACCCTCGTCATCCACCACGGGGATGGCCAGTAGCCGGTACTTATCGACCAATTTGGCCACGGTTTCCTGGCTGTCGGTGACGAGAGTGCGGATGATGCGGGAATTCATGACTTCCCGCAGTAACTTGGAGGGATGCGCCAGGAGCAGTTGGCGCAGGGAAACGACACCCATCAGGCGGCCATGGCTGTTGGTGACATAAAGATAGTAAACCATCTCCACGTCTTCCATGTCGGCACGGCCGCGGATGGCCTCCACCGCCTGCTCCACGCGCGAATCGTCGGTCATGGAGAAAAATTCGGTGGTCATGATGCCACCGGCCGTGTTCGGGTCGTACTGGAGCAAGTCCTCCAGTTCCTCCTGACTATCCTTGGTCAGGGCCGAGGTCACCTTGGCGCCCAGTTCCTCGTCCAGTTTGCCGATGAAGTCCACCAGGTCGTCCGGCGCCAATTGGTCCAGGATGGGGGCCAGCCGAGTCACGTCCGCCTCGCGTACCACATCCGACAGCATCCGCGTTGACAGGGTCGCCATGACCTCGGCGGCCACGCTTGGGTTCGGGATGCTCAGGAACAGGACAGTGACATATTCCTCCGGGATACCTTCCAACACCTGTCCGAGGTCCGCCGGATGGACCTTGGAGAGGATCTTCTCCAAGGGTTTCTTGGCGTCTCGCCGCAACAGGCGCTCGATGGCGTCCCGGAGCTTGAGCAGTTTTCCACCGGAATCGGCGACGGCTACATGGGTGTGGGTATCAATCATCATGGTGGGTGGTCCCCTGGCGAATGCCTGGCTGGAGTCAAGGGCGCGTGACATGGGGCACGTGACGCGGATGTAACCAGAACCTGGGGTATTGGCCTTTAAGGCTACGTCAACGCCCAGGATATTTGTCTTCCCGGCAGGCCCGGGAGACGGGTATTAGGCTGGTCCGCGCCGAGACGGAAAGCGCTGGTTCGGAAGAAGGATTGGCGCTCGGCGGGACCCGGAAAACACCTGCTAATGATAGAGGGTGAGGGACCAAAAAGGGTGGAGGAAATGAAAAAACATGACAAGGATTTTAATGTTTTGTCGCGATTCGGGCGTTGGGGTCAAGCCCTTCTGGCGATCCGACGCCGCGGTGCCATACCCGGCCTAGGCCGTGACCTGTTCGCTGGGGTTTTCGTGGGTAAGGCGGTTGAACAAACCGGCCATCTCTTGCACCGTCCGGACGATCCGCCGGGTGAGGAAAAAGGTAAAGAGGATACCCAAGGTCACGGCCCCCAACACCACCAGCAGGTTGATCCGCCCTTGTCGCTGGGTCGCCACCACCAGGCGCGCGGATTCCTCGACCATGGACTGGTCCGCCTGCTCCAGGTTTTGGCGCGCCAGGGGCTCCATGTCCCGCGCGGCCCTGTCCATGCCGAGGGTCAGTCCCGCGATGAGATCGTTCTGGGCGACCAGGGCCAGGAAGTCCCGTTCGTAGTTGGCCAGGAGGGTGCCGAGTTGGGCTTGATCCTCCGTCGAGATGGCGGCGGTGCCGATCTGGCCCCGGATCAGGGCGGCGATATCCTGGACCTGCCGAATGTAGGCCGGGTCACCCCGCAGCAGGTAGTCCTTTTCCCGGCGCCGCATCTCCAGGATAGCGGTCTCCAGGCCCGGCACGTAATGGGCGGAGAGGATGGCCTCCAGGCGATGGCCGGAATCGCGGAAGTGCCCCTTGCCCCCCGCTACCTCGTCCCCCGCGAGGACGCCCCGGGCAAAGTCCTGGAAGGTCGTGGCAGAGATAGCCACTTCGTCCAATAGGGCCTGGCGCACCTCGGGATAGAAATCGGCCTCCTGGATCAGGTGCCGGAATTGGTCGATGAGGGTCTGGACGCGCGCGACATATTGTTCCTCTCCCCGCAGCAGCAGGTCCTTCTCGCCTCGACGCATCTGCAGGAGGGTGACATAGAGCTCGCCGGCGTTAAAGTTGCGCGATCTCTGCTGCAGCTCGTGGACGGAGCGACGGAAGGCCCCCTGGAGCCCGCTGTTTTCGTCCAGCCCCTTGATTTGCCAGGCCTCGGCGATATCCAGAAAGCTCTGCTGGTAGGTCGCGGCCAGTTGGCCCATGGCCTTGCCAGCCTCGGCCAGATCGGGGTCGGCGGCCAGTTGCCAGGTCTGTTCCAGCAAGAGCCGGGCCTGCTCCTCGACCCGGCCGATATCCGCCTCCCGGCGATGGAGCAAGAAGTCACCCTCCGCCAGGCGCGCCTGGTGGAGATGGGTCTGGATGGCAAAGGCCTGGTTGACCCGCGCCGCGAAGCGGAAGTGAAGTTGGCCATAGTCACGGATCAGGGCATCCTGGCCCTGATGGTACTGCCAGATGGTCGCCAGGTAGAGGAGGCCCACCAAGGCGAAGCCGAGTCCGATCTTCTTGCCGATGCGCAACTGGCCGACGTTTCTGTCCATACGAGCCCCTGGGGTTCTTCGGTGGTTTGGGTACTGAATCAACTCTAGTACCACTAAACGAGTATTAGGTTAACACGGGCTTCCCGGCCACCGGGCGATCAGACGCGCTCCACCCGCACCTTGAGCGCGGTGCGCGGATCGGCCTCCAGAGGTGTTGCGCCGCCTCTGCGGGCGGATCTGGCTCAGGGAGAGGAGAGTGGTCTCGGAACCGGAAAAGATGGCCGACCCCGAGAGAAGGACGACCTGGAGGAGGATGCGAATGAAGAGTTCGAGGTCACCCGTTTCCATAGGCATCGCGTTATTACCTGCTTATCAACCGGGAATCCGGCGGTGGGATGGCGTTCGCCCCTCGGGAGGGACTCGCGGACTGGGCCCCAACGGCGCGGCGGCGGTTGGCCACGCCTTCCGAGGCAGGGGGCGCCGTCAAGCTCGCGCAAAAATGAGCCTGCATCATAAGGGTGCCAGGACAGCAAAAAGGATGACTTCGATCAAGCAAAGATGACGAAAGGTTTGCGGTTTCGTAACGATTCCTTGACAAAATGCCGACGCGCTAACGTGGGACAGAACCCCGGACTCGGCTGGGTCTTGGTGGACGGGGATGGCAAGGGGACCGATCCCCGACCCCACCAGCGCGATCGCCTAACACTCTTCCACTCATTTTGAGGAGTAATCGAGAGAGACTAAATCAGTGCCTGGCCCCGGTTCCAGGTCTCTAGAAATCCGCCTCTTGAACTGATACCCTTGGTTATCAAAGATTGAGAAGGGGTAACCATAAATGCCGGAATTAATAATTCCTCTGGTAATCGCATTATTGGCAATAATTATTTTAATTAATCGCAAGGATCGAATGGATGTCGAGCCTTTTGTTCTTGAGAGTCGAGCGAAAGAAAGGTTGGATAGGCTAATAAAATCGGAAGAGGAATAAAAAAACCGATTATGAATATTGGGAAGCCGCCGTGGAACCATGCTGGGACATGCAAAGCTTAAGCGAGGACGAGAAGTTTAAAATTAATAAAAATATAAAAATTAATAATTTGATGATTAGAAAATCATTCGCTGCCGGCCATGGAGAGCGAAGCGCAGGCCGGTAGTCCCCGGTAGGCGTAGGTGCGGGCGTGCGACCGGCGTGGTGGCGGGGCGGTAGTCCCGGAGCCGCGAAGGTCGTATGCAAGCACCTCCGACACGCCGTCAAGCCATTC
>JBATOB010000452.1:0-5474 GCA_049290655.1 Chromatiaceae bacterium
ACATGGTTGTGTCTCCTCAAGATTGGAGTGAAGCGCGGCCCCATGCACCCTTGCCGAGAGCCGTCGTTAAAAGAATACTAGCACCCTCACCCGAGCATGTTGACATCAATCAATATCAGTACATTTAGGTTTGCTGATATATAAACCGCTGGTTTTTGGCTAACTGGATGGCGGCGGTCGGCGGGGCTTGAAGCCCTTGGGCGGACCTGGGCGGCGATCCGCACCCGGATCATGGCCCTCTGGACTCAAGTCGCGAGGCTTGAAGGGCCGCTTGCCCGGACCCCGATCCGGCTCCCGAGCCGCCCCGGCCAGACTGATGTTCAGCCGCTTGCCCCGCACGAAGACCCCGCGCAGGTGCTGAAAAATCTCCCGCGGCATACCCTCGGGCAGATCGACCAGGCTATAGTCCTCCTCGATGGCAATGCGGCCGATAAAGCGACCCTCCAGGCCCGCCTCGTTGGCGATGGCGCCGACGATCTCGCGCGGGGCCACCCCATCGCGATGACCAACCTCGATGCGGTAACTCACCAGGCCGGCGTTATCACGCTCGCGTCGACCCGATCCCCGCTCCTCGCCCGGTCCGAATTCCCGCCGCGGCTCCGGCCTGTCACCGAAGCCCGCCGCCGGGCGCTCCGGGCGATCCAGATGCCGCGGGTGCTCACCGGCATCTTGACGCGGCGGCGTGACCTGGCGATCGGGCCGCTCTAGACGCTCCGGCCGTCCTGGCTGACTTGGCGCGCGCTCCGGACCCTCGGCGGGCTCCCAGCGCGGCACTCGTTCGAAGCGCCCGCCTCGCTCGGGAGCCCCCTCCCCGCGCTCAAACCGTTCCGGTCGATCCTCGCGGCGCTTGAACTTGGGTTGGGGCGCCTGCTCCAGCTCGGCTTCCAATTGCAGCGGCCGCTCGCGCTGGGCCAGGAAGGTCAGGGCGGCGGCGATATCCATGGCCTCCATCTCCCCCTCGCGGGCAATGCGGGCCACAACGCGGTAGAAGAAGTCCAGATCGGCCTCCGCCAGGGTCTTGGTCACCATGGCCGTGAAGCGTTCGATGCGGTGGGCGCTGAGATCCGCCGCGGTCGGTACCGCCAACTCGGGAATGCCGCGGCGGATGGTGCGCTCGATGGCCTTCAGCAAGTGACGCTCCCGGGGCTCGACGAAGAGCAGGGCACGGCCCTCGCGCCCGGCGCGCCCGGTGCGGCCGATGCGATGCACATAGGCGCCGGGGTCCGTGGGGATATCGTAGTTGACCACCAGACTCAGGCGCTCCAGGTCCAGGCCACGCGCCGCCACATCGGTGGCTACCAGGATGTCCAGGCGGCCACGCTTGAGACGTTCCACGGTGCGCTCGCGCTCGGACTGGGTCATGTCGCCGTTGAGGGGCTCGGCGTTGAAGCCGTGGGCGGCCAGTTTTTCCGCCACCTCCAGGGTCTGGAGCTTGGTACGCACGAAGACCAGCATGGCGTCGAAGGTCTCCACCTCCAGCACCCGCGTCAGCACGTCCAGCTTATGGAAGCGGGTCACCAGGCAGTGATACTGATCAATGGTGTCCACCGTCTCGGTGGCCGCCAGCAGCCGCACCTCCACCGGATCATGTAGATGGGCATGGGCGACCCGGCGGATGGCGCTGGGCATGGTGGCGGAGAAGAGAGCCACCTGCCGCTCGGCGGGCGTCCGTTCGAAGATCCAGTCGATGTCCTCGGCGAAGCCCATGTCCAGCATTTCGTCGGCCTCGTCCAGCACTAGGGTGCGCAGGCCCATCAGGTCCAGGGTACCCCGGCGCAGATGGTCCATGACCCGCCCCGGGGTACCGACGATGACATGCACGCCGCGCTCCAGAGCGCGCGCCTGGAGGCCAAAACTCGAGCCGCCATAAAGCGGCAGGACATGAAAGCCGCGCAGGTTGCGGGCGTAGGTCTGGAAGGCCTCCGCCACCTGCAGGGCCAGCTCCCGGGTCGGCGTCAGCACCAGCACCTGGGGCTTGGGCCCGGCGTCCAGTTCGACCAGGCTAATGAGCGGCAGGGCGAAGGCCGCCGTCTTACCCGTGCCCGTCTGGGCCTGGCCCAGGAGGTCGCGCCCCCGGAGCAGGTGCGGGATGCACTGGCACTGAATGGGCGTCGGCGTCTCGTAGCCGAGTGTTTGGACGGTAGCCAGGACGGCCGGGGCCAGCCCGAGTTGATCGAAACCCTCGCACTCGGTTAGGGGTTCCATGGTGGATGCGGATTCCATGGGTGATAAACCTCGGAGACCTGGGAAAAGAAAAAAGAGACGATGACGTGGACAGCGGCCGGTCCCGCCTAGGGCAAGCCGTCGCATGGCGGCAGTCCGAATTCGACCGAGCAGAATAGCACGATCCGGTGAGGGACACACGACTAAATTAGCGCCTTCTCGTCCGGCTCCTGGAGCCAGACGCGGGATTCATGAAGATTCAAGGGGTGCTGCCTCGGGTCGGGAAAGGCGCGTCAGCCTAGACGCCAGCAGGTCCAATGTTCGGAACCGGGCTTCTCGGGTTCTTGGGTCAACAACCCGCTGTCAGAACAAAGTGCCCGGCCACCCTCGCGGGTGGGGGCATGGATAGGCGAGCCGCGGCTTCACAGCCGGTTTTGCAGGATCAGGAACCAGGGGCGCCGGGGCATGGTCCGCAGGTGGCCCGCGCCGTCGAGTTCCAGGGTGCTCTTGGACACGGAGTTGCGGACGTTGCCACCGATGGCCTCCAGGGTCTGGCCCTGCTTCCCGACCACCAGATCGCAGTGGAGGTTGGCACCCTTGAGGGCTTCGGGACTGGTGTAGCCATCGACGGTGGCAAGGCGGGACAGGCCGCGGGTGGCGCAGATGAGGTCGCCGGGGTCCGGGCTGTAGTCCGTGACCCGCCGGGGGACGAAGAAGCGCCCCGGGTAGTCGGACTGATCGATGAGGCGCGCGAGATAGACCCAGTGGGCCGACGCCGGAGGGAACTGACTCTCCGGAACAGCCACCCCCGCCATGACCCAGCTCATGAAGGCGGCGGACCAGGGCTCCTGGCAATCCCTGCCATCCAGCCTGGGTTTACCCGCCGCGCGCCAGTAGGCGTTGATCCGACCGCTGTAGTGACCCTCGTCGTCCTCCCAGGCTCCGACATGCGGAATACTCTCCTCGCTGCCCTTGAAGACCACGGTTTGGCGCCCGAAGAAGTCCCACTCCTGGTTCGCGCGGGAGATGAGGGCCTGCTTGATGCCTGGGTTAGGCGCCGGTGGGGGGCCTATGGGGCGTCCCGCCCAGGTCCTTGGGGCCTCCGCGGGTGGGGGGGCCGTCGCACAGCCGAGGAGGGCGAGACAGAGTAGGAGGCCGGTGGCGAGCCTGGCTGTTGCCGCCAAGGACGCGGGGGCAGGTCCCGGCATGGCCATGGCGGGGATGTGGGTGGGCACGGAAACGCCTCCTGGGCAGGGCTAAAGGTAGGTCAGGCTTCAGGCCGACCGCAAGGCGCGTCGGGATACGCGGCCGCCCGTCGGGCCAAGGCCCGACCAAGAGGGACCCCGAGGGGTCCTGGAGCGGCGGTCATCGCGGCGGCCTGCGGGCCTCGCGGAACCAGGGACGGTACTCCTCCATCCGCTTCCCTTGTTCCGCAGGGGCTTGGCGGCGGCAGGTGGCATAGTCCTGGGTCCCGGGGGATGCCCCCCAGCGCCGCTCCACGCAGTCGTTGGGGTTGTAGCCCACCTCGAGCCCGGCGCGGCGGGCGTAGAGATCGGCCAGGCTGAGACGCCAGGGGCTACCATCGCTGCGCGTATAACCGACGAAGCGCTCTTGGATGCGCCGCGCATGGAGCCGCTCGATGCGCGGCGCAGCCGCGGCCGGACCCTCGCCGCGCAGGACATAGAGTTCCGGATAGCGACGGATACGGTCCGGCAGTCCTTCGAGGACCTGCAGGGCGATCAGCAGGCGCATGTCCCGGGAGGGGGTCGCGTAGTCCTCCCAGGGCCCCGTGGTCTCGAAGATGGCCGGGCCGCTGGGCATGGGGACCTGGGCCCCGGGGTGGGCGCGCATATAGGTCTCGCCGTTGTCCACCGAGGTGACCCGGGTCTCGATCTGTTCCATCAGTGCCGCCAGGGTGGCGTCATAGGCGGCCTCGGGGTCCAGCCCCCGGGGGTTGATGAGGTGCTCCATGCGGGCGTAGAAATCCGCCGGCGACAGGCTTGCCTGCTCCGTGGAGTAGGGTGGGATACCATCGCGGCCATCCAAGTCGCCATTGGTCGGCAGGCGCGGCCCGGGGCCGCGGGCGACCAGAGGGCGGTGGGCCTTGAAGCCGGGGCCAGCGCTTGGCGTCTCGGCAAAGAGAAAGGTCCCTTCCCAGAAACGCTTGCGGCTGACCGAGTTGTCCGGCTGGGCGTCCACCGCGAGCAGGAGCCCGCTGTGTCCGGCCGTCTGGGGGATCCACTTGACCAGAATCAGGGTGTGGCCATAGGGGTCCGCGTAGAGGGTGCCGGGCCAAAGCGCCGCGCGATCGAGGGGGACAGGGTAGAAGTCCGTGGCCTCATCCCGCAAGGCCGTGCGTCCGCTGCCGGAATGGACCTTGTCCATAAGCCGCCGGCTGACGTCCCGGAAGGTCCCGGCCGGTGCTGGAGGGCCGGCAAAGGCCTGGTCGATGAGCGGGGCCTCGCAGCGGGGCGGGCTGTCGCGGCTGCCACGGCTGCACGAGCGGTAGGCGATGGGCAGGCCCAACTTCCAGGCAAAGTAGGCGCGCAGGAAGTAGGACAGGTCCGCGCAATCCGGCTCGGCGGGCAGGCGCCTATCCTCCCCCGTACCCAGATAGTCATAGAGAAAATTGCGTCCTGGGTTGGCCAGCACGGGGGCCAGCGACGGGAAGCTCAGAGACTCGTTCGGCGGTGCATCGAACAGGCGCTCGATCCATGCCGCATAAAGGGCCTGGGCCGCCAGGTCCCACTCGCCGCTGCCCCGGTCCCCGGCACCGCCACCGACCTTTATCTCGGCACAGGCCAGCACCCGGCCACCGCGCGTCGCCTCGATCCGGTAGGCCCCCGGCTTCGGTTCGGAGAGGGTCCCATGGAGGTTCCAGGGCGGTCCGCCGCCCCGCGATGTCCGCAGGCCCGTCTGACGGCCACCCGGGTCCGTAATCAGGATCTGATCAAGATCGCCGCTGGTGGCGACGGCCATCACCTCCAGCGGCACCCCGGGCAGTGGGCGCAGGGGTGCGGTCCAGACCCAGGCATCGTCCCCCTGCCGGCAGGGGAACGCGGCCAAGGCGGTAGCCGGAGAGATCAAACCAACCGCCAGCAGGCCGGCGGCCATCAGGGTAAGGGAGACACCACGTGAAATCATAGCAACCTATCGAACCGAACCCGAGGTAGCGGGAGTGTATCAGCAATTCTCCTTGTGGCGACCGCCCGCTAAAGTAGTCTGACAGACGAGACGGGAACCCTTCATTGAGCACGCCCTTTGGCCCCTACGCCCTGACCCTGGACGGCATCACGCAGCAGATGCGTCGC
>JBATOB010000453.1:0-2427 GCA_049290655.1 Chromatiaceae bacterium
ACATGGTTGGCTTCTACCACCCGAGCCGGTGGCACTCAACACGGAGGTATCAGTCACCCCGTGCTGACGAGCAATCAATGGCTGAGACAGCACTTATCGCGGTGTCCGAAAAAACTTGACCACGACAGACTGTAGGGAAGGAGGTTTTCGGAGGGGATTCAATATTCCATGATTTGCACCACCGTCAGCGTCAGGTCGCTGGTCACCAGCGCGACCCACTGGGTGCGTCGGAAGACCCACACCACGCGCACCTGGCAGCGCAGGGTCTTGAGCATCACGACGCGTTCGGCGGCGATGACGTCGCGCACCCGCCCGTACACATTGAGGGCATAGGTCGGTGCGGTGGCCCGCGGCGCGGGCGCCAGGGCCTGGACACGGCTCAAGCGCTCCCCGTACTTGCGCGGCCGTCCGGCACGTCCCGGTACGGCCACCGGCAACTCATGGAGCACTGCGTTGATGCGCAGACGCGAGAGCAGATGGGCGCGGGGTCCGAGCGCTTGGCGCAGGGGCTTGAGCAAGCCGTTATTGCCGAACCAGCTATCGGTGACCACCAGCACCGGGACGCGGGGGAAGCCCCACCCGAGGGTCTTGATCAGACCCACCGCCTGGGTGAACTGGGTCGCGGACCACCGCCCGGCCGCGCACCCGCACGCAGCGCCGCGCCAGCGTCGCCTGGCGCAGATAAAAGGCGAACGCCAACGGCAGACAACACCAGCGGCCATGAATGACCTTCAGCAGCCCGACCGTAACGAGGGTCTGGGCCCACGGAAAGCGGCTCTGGTTGGTCTTGGCGGTATGATCGAAGCTGGTTTGACAGCCAAACACGTTGGTTCCGGTCTTCGGATTGAGCGAGTCGTCCAACACCAGCAGCAGGCGTCCGTCGGTGAGGGGGTTGGGGATCGCCCGCCAGCGCACCGCCCAGGGTTGCGCCCAGGGCAGCTTGACCGAGGCCATAAAGGTGTAGAACTGGGCCTGGCCCACCACCACCCCGAACACCGTGGCGAGGGTGCGCAGCAGGTTGGAGGTGCGCGAGGCCGTGATCGGCAGCAGGATCGCCTGCAGGGTGAGTAGGAACCAACGGGCACGCTCCCGGCCGTGGTCGGAACTCGGGAACAGGCCCTGGAACTGAATGGCAAGTGCGGGTAAGATCGGCATCGAATGCGGCTCGTTTTCGGCGTTTAATCATGGGCTTAGGAACTTCTGATTATACGCTAAAGCGAGCGGGCATTCCTGTTTAACCACTTGTTTTTGCGCCGATTTGTCCGCTCTTTTCACTCCCGATTAGTCATGGAGGTGGCGTGGATTTCATCAATAAGATTTTGCTAATATACCAGCATATTCGTGGTAGCTAATATTATGATATGGTTGGGTGAAAGTCAGAAACTTCAGCAGCATGAATCTGGACTCCAAAAAGGATCAATGCATCCGAGATGCGCCTGAAACGGGCATCCAATCTCTCATGGGTCACCCGAATCAAGGGTAGCCTCCTTCAGTGCGGAACCATCGCCAGCCATGAACGACAAGCAACTTCTGCGCTACAGCCGCCAGATCAATC
This sequence comes from Chromatiaceae bacterium, assembly GCA_049290655.1. Classification (GTDB taxonomy): domain Bacteria; phylum Pseudomonadota; class Gammaproteobacteria; order Chromatiales; family Chromatiaceae; genus M0108. The sequence continues at coordinate 1,556 of JBATOB010000453.1, forward strand.
TCCCGGCCATCGATATCGCGGGGCAGGAACGCCTGTTCCAGTCGCGAGTGTTGATCGTGGGCCTCGGTGGCCTCGGCTCGCCGGCAGCCCTCTACCTGACCGCAGCCGGGGTCGGCCACTTGCGAGTGGCAGACTTTGACAAGGTGGACCTGTCCAACCTCCAGCGCCAGATCCTACACACCACGGATCGGATCGGCATGGCCAAGGTCGATTCCGCCATCCAGGCCCTCGGTGCCCTCAATCCCGATGTCCAGGTGGAGGGCTATCGGGGCCTGATCGACGCCGAGTGCCTGCCGGGCCTTCTCGAAGGGGTGGATGCCGTGGTGGATGCCTGTGATAACTTTGCCACCCGCTATGCCGTCAATGCCGCCTGCCAGCGTCACCAGATCCCCCTCGTGTCCGGCGCCGCCATTCGCGCCGAGGGTCAGGTCACCGTCTTTCCCGGCACCCCCGGCGGGCCCTGCTATCAGTGCCTCTACCCCCGCGCGGGCCAGACCGACCAGACCTGTTCCAATAACGGCGTCCTCTCCCCCCTGGTCGGCATCGTGGGCGCCATTCAGGCGACGGAAACCCTCAAGGTACTGACCGGCGCCGGCCGGACCCTGGCCGGCCGCCTGCTGCTCATCGATGCCCTGACCCTGGAATTTCGCACCCTGAGCCTGCCCGCCGACCCGGCCTGTCCCGTCTGCGGTTGTTAAGGCCAGGGCGGCCTTGTCACCCCACAAGCTACCGCAGATGGTTATATACCCAGGGCGAGTCACTTACCGGTAGGTGGCGGGAGGGTCGGGTGGGGCTGGCGGGGGTGTCGACAGCAGGGATGCTGTCGCCAAGCCTACAGGGACCTATTCACGGCGTCCCCCGCTAGACACCAC
>JBATOB010000454.1:0-13655 GCA_049290655.1 Chromatiaceae bacterium
GCGAGGGCCGCCACTACCGTCTTGCCCGAGCCGACGTCCCCTTGCAGCAACCGCAACATGGGACGGGGCCGGGCCAGATCGGCGGCGATCTCCTCCAGCACCCGCCCCTGGGCACCGGTCAGACTAAAGGGTAGTCCCGCCAGCAGCCGGGCCCGCAGGTCGCCACCGCCCGCCAGCACCGGCGCCTCCAACTGCTGACGCTGCCGGCGCAAGCGGCGCAGGGCCAGTTGATGGGCGACCAGTTCCTCGAAGGCGAGGCGCCGGAAGGCCGGGTGGCGACGCTCGTTCAAATCCAACCCCAGCGCCTCCAGGGGTGGATGGTGCAGGAAACGCAAGGCCTCCACCAGGCTCGGCAGCCGCATGGGGTCCAGGACTTCGGCGGGCAACAGCTCCCGCGGCCCTAAACCGCCCGCGGCCTGGTCCGACTCCAGCAGCAAGGCCAGGGCCTGACCGATCAGGTTGCGCAGGCTGGCCTGCTGGAGCCCCTCGGTCGTGGGATAGATGGGCGTCAGGCCCTCCTCTTGGGCCGCTTCCTTCGCGCCGGTCAGAAGCCGGTATTCCGGATGGATCATCTCCAGCAAGGGAACCCCGGCCCGCACCTCGCCAAAGCAGCGCAGGCGCGCCCCGGGGGTGAAGGCCGCGGTCTGGGTACCGCCAAAATGGAAAAAGCGCAACTGGAGGGTGCCGGACTCATCCGACAGCCAGACCTTGAGGGTCCGGCGCTGACCATGGCTGATGCGGGCCTCGCCCACCTCACCCTCGACCAGGGCCTCTTCGCCCGGCAGGAGCGAGCCCAGCGGTCGCCGCCGGGAACGGTCCTGATAACGCAGAGGCAGGTGGAATAGCAGGTCCAGCACCGTCGCCAACCCCAACCGCGCCAAGCGTTCGGCGAGCCGGGGGCCTACGCCCCGCAGGCTGGTTACCGGCTGGTTTTCAAGAGGCCGCGGTTTAGTCTCCACCAAGGCGGCGATGGCCTAAATCCAAATCAGGGCCAACGCCGCCAGGGGCCCGGCTTGCCAGGTCAGAGCCTGGGCTCCCCGGCCCCCTCCAGACCCGACAGGCGGGTATCCGGGGCACCCCCGTGGCGGGCGCGGAGGGCTTGGGCCAGTTGGTGGACGGCCATGGCGTAATAGCTGCTGTGGTTGTAGCGGGTGATGACGTAAAAGTTGTTCATCCCCAGCCAGTATTGGTAGCCACCGGTGGCGTCGAGGCGGATAAGGCTGACCTCGTCGCCCGTGGGCAGGCGACCCTGGGGGCGGATGCCGTCGCGGGCCAGGGCATCCAGGCTGTAACGGGTGTCGAAGCCAGTCTTGAGGGCGGTGGCGACGCTGGCGTCAGCCTTGACCGCGACGGGTTCGCCCCGGCGCCAGCCGTGTACGGCAAAATAGTTGGCCACGCTCCCGAGGGCATCGATGGGGTTCCAGAGGTCCCGGCGTCCGTCACCGTCGAACTCGACCGCCCATTTGAGGTAGCTGGAAGGCATGAATTGGCCATAACCCATGGCACCGGCATAGGAACCCTGCGGCTTGAAGGGATCCATGCGCTCATCGCGGGTCATCTTAAGGTAAGCCGCCAATTCGTCGGTGAAGTAATCGGACCGTCGCGGAAAATCAAAGGCCAGGGTAGCCAGGGCATCCATGACGCGATGCTTACCCATGTAACCGCCCCAATTGGTCTCCACCCCTATGATGGCGACCACATATTCCGGTGGCACACCGTACTTGTCCTGGGCCCGGTTCAATTCCCGCTCATAACGCGCCCAGAAGGCAGCCCCCTTGTCGATATTGGCCTCGGTGAGGAACTTGGCCCGATAGCGAGTCCAAGCGCCCGTCGGCTGGGTGGAGGGTTTGGCATCGGGCTTATGAACGAAGTCGATGATCCACTGCTGGCGCTGGGCCCGGGACACCCAGTCCGCTACTTGGGCCCGGTCGAAACCCTCGGCCGCCATGCGATCGACAAAGGCCTGGGCGGCGGGATAGTTGGCATAGTCGCCCCGCAACCGCCCGTCACCCGACGCTGGGCGCGCATAGGCCCCCGCCGAGGAGCTGCCAGCGGCATCTTGCCGGGAATTCGACCCACAGGCCGCTAGCAAAATGGTCAGGGCGCAAACCAGGAGCTGGGTGGGGCGCATGGCGATCTCCGGCTATGGGGTGACGTTATTCGAATCATAGATCATTCTTGCGCAAACCGTGTAGCCCTGAACCGGGCGGCCGTCCCGCGCCCGCCCTGGACCCCGCCTAGCGCCGCACCTCGATGCCCGACTGGCGCAGGTGCTCCTTGACCGCCGCGATAGGCACCTCCTGGCGATGGAAGATGCCAGCGGCTAGGGCGGCCTCCACCTGGGTAGCGGCAAAAACCTCGGCGAAGTGTTCGACCCGGCCAGCGCCACTGGAGGCGATGACGGGGATGGTCACCACCGAGCGTACCGCCTGGATCAACTCCAGGTCGAAACCGGCGCCGGTGCCGTCGCGATCGATGGAATTGAGCAGGATCTCCCCGGCGCCCAGTTGCTCGCAGACCCGCGCCAGGGTCACGGCGTCCAGATCCCGCCCCTCGCGGCCGCCCTTGATGGTACACTGGAACCAACACCACCCCTCGCCCCGGGGGCCCGGGGTGGCGGTGGGGACGACCCGATGACGGGGGGCCTCCTCGGGCGCCGCCACATAGACCCGGCGGGGATCTATGGAGATGACCACGGCCTGGCTGCCGTAGCGATGGGCGATGGCCTCGATGGCGCTATCGCCGGTGGGGCCACCCTGGGCCAGCACCTGCTCGACGGTCGTCACGGCATCGCTGCCTATGGAGATCTTGTCCGCGCCCGAGGCGAAATACTCCGAGGCCACCTCCAGGGCCGAATAGTAGCGTCCCTCGGCGTCGGTAAAGGCGCGGATGCCACCGCCAATGGTCAGGGGGACAAAGACGTTTTCCGAGGTCCGCCGCAACACCTCCAGCATGGGTTGATCGGCCAGGGGGAAGTCACGATAGGCGGTAATATTGAGAAAGGTGATCTCGTCCGCCCCCTCCTCGTAGTAACGCCGCGCCAGGTCCACCGGCTTGCCCAGATTCCGGACCTCGCCCGCCTGGCGCACGTCGTACTGATCGCCCTTGGTGACCACCAGGTCGCCGGCATCGTTGGCGCGCACATCGAGGCAGGCGATGACACGCTTGGCCAACCGTGTCGGCTCGCCCGCGGGCTGAGCCCCATCGGCCACCCTCCCGTTATCGGGGCCGTTCGCGCGCCCAGCGGCGCGCAGGAATCGGTCCAGCAGGCGCAATCCCGCCGGCCCACTCTTTTCCGGATGGAACTGAACCGCCGCCACGGGGCCCCGGCGCACGGCGCTGATGAAGGCCCCACCGTAATCCGTCTCCGCCAAGACCCAGTCCGCGTTGGCCTCCCCCGGCACGGCGCGATAGGAATGGACGAAATAGAGCTTCTCGTCCGCGGCGCCCGCCAGCAGGCTGGAGGCGCGCCGGGAGCGGATGCCATTCCAGCCCATGTGAGGCACGGCCAGGCCCGGGGCATCGAAGCGGCGGACCTGACCGGGGATGATGCCCAGCCCCGCCACGCCCGGGGACTCATCACTGCCCTCGAACAGGGCCTGGAGGCCGATGCAGATGCCGAGGAAGGGCCGGCCCGCCCGCAGATAGTCACGCAGGGGCTCAAAATATCCCATCTGGTGGAGCCGCTGCATGGCGGAGCCATAGCTACCGACGCCCGGGAAGAGGATGAACTCGGCCTGGTGAATATCCTCCGGGGTCCGGATATCCTTCAGCTCATGGCCGAGCTTAAGCACCGCATTGCGAACGCTGCGGACATTGCCCGCGCCGTAATCGAGTAGGGAAATCATGGGGCGATGGGTTCCGAGGGGTTGTGGCTCAACAACGCTTTAATTTCAATGAGTAGAACAGATCCTGGTCCGAGCGGGAGTCCCGCCCCGGAGGCCTCAGGCCGCCTCGGGGGGCCGCATCTGGTCGGGGCGCAGGATGGGCGTGAAATAGATATCCGCCTCATCCAGATCCACCTCCTGGCCATGGGCATCTTCCAGGGGCTGTTCATAGTCCTTCCAGCCCCGCAGGCCGGTCTGCAGCGAGGCCACCCGGGTGAATCCAAGCACCTGCATCACGTGGCTGGCGAGGATGCTGCGGTAGCCGGAGCGGCAAACGACCACGATCTCCCGGTCGCGGCCCCGCACCAGCTCGGGGACCGTCTCCTCGTAATCCCACTCACAGGCGGACTCCAGGATGCCGCGCGGGATATTGATGGAGCCGGGGATATGCATGGCGTAGAACTCGTAGGGTTCGCGCACATCCACGATCAGCAGCTCCGGGTTGGCCGCGCGCCGCTCCTCCAAGTCCCAGGGCATGAGCTCGCGCACCTCGGTCAAACAGCCGCGCACCAGTTCGATGAAATTCTTCATGTCGTCATCGCTCCGCAAATGAGCCCGGCCACCGCCTCCCACCGGGTAAAGACCGCAACCTGGGGCGAACAGGCCTCCGTTGTCATCGCGCGCACAAATCCTTCTCGACCGCGATGACCGCCGCCTCCACCCGCGAATGGACCGCCAGCTTGCGCAGGATGGCCTTGACGTGGAGCTTAACGGTACCATCCGTGATCCCCAGAATGCGGGCGATGCCCTTATTGCTGCGACCCTCGGCCAGATGACAGAGGATCTCGCGCTCGCGGGGGGTCAGGTCGGAAAAGGCCACCGGCGCCCGCCGATCCTCGTGTCCCCCCTGGACCACGCGGGCTAGGATACCGGTCAACTCCTTGGCGACCACGGTGCGCCCCGCCAAAATATCCTTCAGCGCCGTGATCAGTTCCTCTGGCTCCATGTCCTTGAGCAGATAGCCCTGGGCCCCCGCCTGGAGGGCGGCGATCAGGTCACGCTCATCGGTGCTGGTGGTGAGCATGGCCACCGGCATGGTCTGGTCGGCGTCGCGCAGCCGCTTAAGGACCTCCAGACCCGTCATCTGGGGCATGCGCAGATCCAGCAGGACCACGTCCGGGACCATCTCCAGCACCCGCGCCAGGCCCGCCTCGCCGTCGCCGCGGGCATCCACCTGGATACCGCGCCGCTCCAGGAGTTCACTGACCCCAAAACGGAAGAGGGCATGATCGTCGATCAGCAGCACGCGCATCAGGTTACTCCCACTAGCCGGGGCTGACGGCGATCCGGCAGCGAGAAATGTAGTTCCACGCGCGTCCCCTCCTCTGGCTCGCTCTCGATACGTAGTTCGGCGCCCATGCGGCGCGCCCTTTCGCGCATGATGGACAGGCCGATGTGTTCCCCCGTCTGCCCCTCCGACTCCGGAAGCTGGAATCCCACGCCATCATCCTCGATCAGCAGGACTTGATCACCCTCGATCTTAGTGGTGAGCAGCACCCGGACCGTCTGCGCTCGGGCATGCTTGCGAATGTTGGCCAGGGCCTCCTGGGCGATGCGCGTGACCTGCAACTCCGCCGCGGCCGGCAATTCAAAGGCACGGAGATTATTTTGAAAGAGGACTTTGAGCCCGGTGGCCTGGCGAAAACTGGCGGTGAGCCGCTCCAAGGCCGACACCAGGCCGCGCCGGTCCATGGGGGCCCGGAAATTCGCCAGGAGGCTGCGCAACTCGCGATGGGCCTCGTCCAGGCCACCGCTCAGGCGATCAAGATCGACCCTGGCCTTGTCCGGAATCGGAGTCTGGGCTAGGGATTCCTCGAACAGGTTAACCTGAAGCCGCAGGCTGGCCAAGGTTTGCGCCAGGGAATCGTGCAGTTCGTTGGCCAGGGAATTGCGCTCCTCCATGATGGACAAGCGCAGGGCATCGGCATCGGAACGGTGCTTGGCCACGGCGATGCCCAGATGATGACCGATACTGAACAGCAACTCGAGGATATCCTCGCGCCCACCGATACCGGGCTTATCCACGAAAATGGTGTAGTACCCCAGGAGTTCGTCCCGATGCTCCAGCGGGATGGTGACTACCTCGATCTCATCCCCACGGAACATGCGCCGGCCATAGAGCCGGGAGCAATAGCGTTGGTCGTTATCACAGAGGATATCGCCGGAGGCCAGGACATTGCCGCAGAGGCACAGGTCCAGGGACCTCGCGGCCTGATCGCCAACCCGCGTCTCATCCAGGCCGATGGACCCCACCAGCCGCCGGCTGCCGTCCGGCTTGACCAGGCGGGCCGTGGCCGCGCGACCGTTCACCATCTCCTTGAGGACATGCAGGAACCGCAACAGCAGGCTGTCCAGGGACTCGGCCTCGTTGATGCCCGCCGCGACGTCGTAGAGGATCTTGATGGACGCCGTCTTCTGCGCCAGGCGCGTGGTCTGGCGGGCGACCCGATTGTCCATGTCCTCGTAGAGATCCGCCAGTTCCTCGTTAAGGCTGTCGATGGCGCGGGTCAGGTTGGCGAAAATCCCCACCTGGTGCCCCAGTTCCCTGAGGGCGCCACCAGCACCCGGCTCACCCTGACAAACACGGGCGACCGTCTCCTCCAGACTGGCCAAGGGCCTCAGCAGCCGATCATGCAGCCGCCAGGCCGCAAGGCCCAGGCCGCCCAGGGACAGGAGCAAGAAGCCCGGCCAGAGCGCCTGCAGCGGCTGGGCCCAGGCCCTTGATCCGGATATTGATAAGGACAGGGCCGCGGACAAGCCGAGCAACCCCGTGACCAGGGCCAGCAGGGGTGCCGTCAGTCCCACTACACCCAAGCCCCCAGCCGGCTGGCGCCCTTGCGCCTCGGGGGCCAGCGCCTGGCTCGAAATTAAGGATGAGTTAAGCATATCAGGCGCTAGATGGGGAGGTCGAGGTGGAAGGCAAGTCTGCCCCAGGGCGCATCGAGGGGTAAGCCGGTCGCGACCGACGGCCAGGAAACCGATGGGAGGGCTGGTTCTGCTCCAGATCAGGCGCCAAATCGCGCATCAGGCCACCCCTTCCCCCAGGGCCTGCTCCCGCTCGCGCCGCTGTAGTTCCCACATGCCGGCATAACGGCCGCCCAAGGCCAGGAGCTCACGGTGGGTCCCCTGTTCCACCAGGCGCCCGGCCTCCAGCACCAGGATTTGGTCCGCGTCCACCACCGTGGACAGGCGATGGGCAATGACCAGGGTGGTATGGTTCTCCGCCACCTCGGCCAGGGTGCGACCTATGGCCTGCTCCGTCTCGCTATCCAGTGAGGAGGTCGCTTCGTCGAAGACCAGGATGCGCGGCCGCTTAAGGATGGCCCTGGCGATGGCTACCCGCTGCTTCTCGCCACCGGAGAGCTTAAGCCCGCGCTCCCCCACCACCGTGTCCCAGCGCTCCGGCAGACTCTCGATGAAGTCCCGGATATGGGCCATGGCCGCCGCCCGCTCGATCTCGTCCCGCGTCGCCTCCGGGCGCCCATAAGCGATATTGTAATAAAGGCTGTCGTTGAACAGCACCGTATCCTGGGGGACTATACCGATGGCCGCCCGCAGACTGTCCTGGGTCAAGCCGCGCAGGTCCTGGCCATCGATCAGAATGCGGCCGCCCGTCACATCATAGAAGCGAAACAGAAGCCGGGAGAGGGTCGACTTACCCGCCCCGCTGTGCCCCACCACCGCCACCTTCTGGCCAGGGCCGATCTCGAAGCTCAGATCGCGCAGGATAGCCCTCTCCTTTTGGTAATGAAAATCGACCCCCTCGAAACGGGTGGCGCCCCGTCCCAGGACCAGGGGCCGGGCGTCGGGGGCGTCCCGGACCTCCGGTTCCCGCTCCAGCAGCTTGAACACCAGATCCATGTCCGCCAGGGCATACTTGATCTGGCGATAGACGATCCCAAGAAAATTCAGCGGGATAAAAATCTGCAGCAGGAGGGCGTTGACCAAAACCAGGTCACCGATGCTCATCTGGCCCGCCACCACCCCTCGGGCGGCGAGCAACAGGATAAAGGTCACGCCCAGGGCGATGATGCCGCCCTGGCCGAAGTTGAGCAAGGACATGGAGGTCTGGCTCTTGACCGCCACCTCCTCCCAGGCATCGAGGGTATCGTCATAACGCCGCGACTCCATGCCCTCGTTGCCGAAATACTTGACGGTCTCGTAATTGATCAGGCTATCGAAGGCCTGGCTATTGGCTTGAGAATCCAGCCGGTTCATCTGATGGCGGTAATCCATGCGCCACTCGGTCACGGCGAAGGTAAAGAGGGCGTAGAGGGCCACGGCGCCAAAAGTCACCAGGGTAAAGGCCAGTTCGTAGCGGGACAGCAGGATGGCCGCCACCAGGCCGAACTCCACCAATACTGGCAGTATGCTGAAGGCCATATAGTTGAGAATGGAGCTGACCGAGCGCGTCCCCCGCTCCAGGTCCCGGCTGATGGCCCCGCTCTGACGCTCCAGGTGATAGCGCAGCGACAGCCGATGCAGATGCTCCAGCACCCGGGTCGAGAGCCGGCGCATGGCCCGGTAACGGACCCGCGCGAAGACGATGTCGCGCAATTCGTTGAACAAGGTCGCGGAAAGCTTGAGCAGGCCATAGGCCAACAGCAGACTGACGGGCAATATCAAGGCCTGGGCCTGGCCCGGCTCGAAGGCATCGACGATGTCCTTCAGCACCAGCGGCACCCCCACGTTCGCCACCTTCGCCAGCACCAGACAAGCGAGGGCCAGGAGGGCCCGGCCGCGGAACTCCCACAGATAGGGCAGCATGGCCCGCAGGTTGTGGGCATCGCGGCGGTCCTTGTGGACCCGTTCGGTGGCGTTGGTGATCATGGGGCTCCGCAACTGGACTCCTTGGGCCCGCGTGATGGGGCCCCGAGGGGGTGATGATAGCCGAGGGCGTGACCCGAGATGTCATCGCGTCTGGAACCCGGACCGCCTTTTGGCTTTTAATGAGACTTTAACGCCAGCCCGAGATAGCCCCCATGACGGATAACACCTTCGATTTCACCGGTTGTAGCCTGAGCGAGCCCTATGCCCTCCAAGTCCTCGGTAACGAGATGGAGCCGGAATTTCCGGACCAGTGCATCGTGGTCATCCGGCCCGAGGATAGCTGCACCGACGGCATGCACGTCTTCGTCGAGGTCGAGGGCATCCGGTGGTTCCGCCAGTACCGCCGTGACGCGACGGGCCGGGAGACCCTGGTCGCCCTCAATGACCTCTATCCCGAGATCGACCTCACCGGCCTGGAGTGGCAGGTGCTCGGCATCATCATCCAGCGCAACATCCGCCGCCAGATCAAGCACTATCGCTACGAAGTCAGGCCCCCGACCGCGGCCCTGGCGCCTGTAACCGTCGCCCCACCCGTCCTGCATTGAGCCGAATCACGTGGCCTGATGGCCCTTGTACTCGGGCTGACCTCGGGACTAACATCTCGCCTCCAGGTCTTCCCGGGCGCCGGGATTTACCAGCCATGCCCATGCGACATTCGACCGCCTTCCCCCTGATCCTATTGTCTCTCATGGGCCTAGCCGCCTGCGAGCAACCCCGGCCCCCGGCACCACCACCCCCCGTGCCCGTGGTCACCCTGGAGGTCGCCACCGAGGCCGTGCCCGTGGCGGTGGAAGAGGTGGGCCGCGCGGAGGCGTCCAATTCCGCCACCCTGCTGCCCCGGGTCGGGGGCCAGATCCTGACGCGTCACTTCGAGGAGGGCCAGGCCGTGGCCACCGGGGATCTCCTCTATTCGGTGGACCCCGCCACCTTCGAGGCCAAGCTGCGCTCCGCCGAGGCCCAACTGGCGCGGACCCAGGCCGAGCTGAAATACGCCCAGGACGAGGCGGATCGCTACGCGGCGCTGGAGTCCAAGCGCACGGTATCGCGCTCCCAGGCCGAGCAGTTCACCAACGCCGCCATGGTCCTGCGGCAGGCGATCCGTGCCCAGGAGGCGGAGGTGGAACAGGCGTGGCTGAATCTGGAGTATTGCCACGTCCATTCCCCCATCCCCGGCCGGGCTGGGGCCTACCTGGCCAACGCCGGGGCCTTCGTGGAGGCCTACCGGACGCCGCTGGTGGTCGTCAACCAGATCGATCCCATCCTCATCGTCTTCGCCCTCCCGGAGGCGCGCTTGCCCGAGGTGTTGGAGGCCCTCAAGGCGGAACGCCTGGAGGTGACGGCGACGGTGACGGCCTCGGGCGAGTCCCGGGGCGGCGGGATGGTGCATTTCATCGACAATGCCGTGGACCCGGCGACGGGGATGATCAAACTCAAGGCGCGCTTTGACAACCCGGACGCCTTTTTCTGGCCGGGCCAGTTCGTTCGGGTACGTCTGGTGTTAAGGATGATCGCCGACGCCCTGCTGGTGCCCAGCGAGGCGGTGGTGAGATGTCCCCAAGGGACTTGCGTCTTCCTGGCCGGGGCCGATGCCAAGGCGGAGCTAAGGCCGGTGAAGACCGGCAAGAGCCTGGAGACACGCACCCTGGTTCTGGCCGGCCTCAGCCCGGGGGACGCCGTGGTGGTCGAGGGCCAGAACAAGCTCAAGCCCGCCAGCCCCCTCAAGGTCGTGGGGCGGTGAGGGCCTGACCGGGTGAACCTCTCGGAGCTCTTCATTCGGCGGCCGGTGATGACCACCCTGGTCATGCTGTCCCTACTCTTGTTTGGCCTCATCGCCTACCACCGGCTGCCGATCAGCAATCTGCCATCGGTGGACTTCCCGACCATCAGCGTCACGGCGAGTCTGCCGGGGGCCAACCCCGAGATCATGGCGGCGGCGGTGGCCCTGCCCCTAGAGAAACAGTTCGCATCCATCAGCGGCATCGACTCCATGACCTCGACCTCGGCCCTGGGGACGACCACCATCAATGTCCAGTTTGCCCTGTCGCGCAACATCGACGCGGCAGCCCAGGATATCAGCGCGGCCATCGCGGCGGCCATGGGGGTGCTGCCCCCGGAAATGCCCAATCCGCCCACCTATGTCAAGGTGAATCCGGCGGACATGCCGGTCATGATGCTGGCCCTGACCTCGCTGACCCTGCCTCTGACGACCCTCTCGGACCTGGCGGAGAGCCGCATCATGGCGAGCCTGTCAATGGTGGAGGGGGTGGGCCAGATCGACCTGGCGCCGCCGCAGAAGTACGCCGTGCGGGTGCGGGTGAACCCGGATGCCCTAGCTCAGCGGGGCATCGGCATCGACGAGGTCGCGGAGGCGCTGCGGGCGGGCAATGTAAATCTACCGGGGGGTACCCTGGAGGGGGACGTGAGCGCCTACACCCTCAATCCCGAGGGGCGGCTGCTGAATGCGGCGGCCTACCGCGACCTGGTGGTGCGCTATCGCGGCGGTAACCCGGTGCGCCTGGGGGATCTGGGGGAGGTGGTGGACGGCGTCGAGAAGGACCTCACCCACGCCTGGTCCATCAAGAATGGCGAGATCCAGGACGCGGTCTTCCTGCGGGTGCGCAAGCAGGCCGGGGCCAACGCCGTGCGCCTGACGGACGCCATCAAGGCCAAACTGCCGGGGCTGGCGGCGGCCCTGCCCGGGGCCGCGACCCTGGAGGTGTTCTACGACCAGAGCGACTTCATCCGCGCCTCCGTGGTGGACGTCCAATTGACCATGGGCCTGACCCTGGGGCTGGTGGTGGCGGTGATCTTCGTCTTCATCCGCGCCTGGCGGCCGACCCTGATCCCCAGCCTGGTGATCCCCCTGGCCCTGATCGCGACCTTTATCGTCATGGCGGTGCTGGGCTATAGCCTCAACACCCTGTCGCTGATGGCCCTGACCCTGAGCATCGGTTTCGTGGTGGACGACGCCATCGTGGTGCTGGAGAACATCATCCGCCGCATGGAGAGCGGCGAGGGAGCGCTGGAGGCGGCCCTGCGCGGCAGCCGCGAGATCGGCTTCACGGTGCTGTCGATGACGATCTCCCTAGCGGCGGTCTTCATCCCCATCCTCTTCATGGAGGGCATCCTGGGGCGGCTGTTCCGAGAGTTCGCGGTGGCCATCACCGCCGCCATCCTGTTGTCGGGTTTCCTGTCCCTGAGCCTGACGCCCATGCTGGCGAGCCGCCTGCTGGCGGGGACGGAACTCAAGCCCACTGGGCGGCTGGCGCGGGTCTTCGAGAGCGGCTTCGCGGGGCTGCTGCGGGGCTATGACCGCTCCCTTTGTCTCAGCCTGCGCCACCGGGGCCTGCTGCTGCTCCTGACCCTGGCGACCCTGGCCGGCACGGTGCTGCTGTTCCAGGCCCTGCCCAAGGGCTTCATCCCGACCCAGGACCAGGGCTTCTTCCGTATCTTTTCCCAGATCGACGACCGCACCTCCTACGCCGATATTTATCGCCACCAGGAGCGGCTCAACCAGGTGTTGCTGGCGGACCCGGACGCCCAGACGGCGAACATCGCCTCCACCGTCGGCCTCATGGGCGACAGCACCGGCCTCGCCTTTCTGAGCCTGCCCCCGGCGGAGGATCGGGCCCACTCCGTGGATGAGATCATCGCCCGGCTGCGCCCGCCCCTGAACCAGATCCCTGGCCTCATCGTCTCCCTGGTGAATCCGCCTCTCATCACCATCGGCTCGCGCCTGACCAGCGCCCAGTGGCAGTTAGCCCTACAGGGTGACGACCTGGCGGAGTTGCAGCACTATGGCGCGGTCATGGAGGACAAGCTCCGGGGACTGGAGGCCATCATCGACGTCAAATCGGACCTGCAGGTGCGCCAGCCCCGGGTCGAGATCACCCTGGACCGCGACAAGGCGGCGGCCCTGGGGCTGTCCCCGCGCCAGATCCAGGACGCCTTCTACTCCGCCTATGGCCGCCGGCAGGTCTCGACCATCTATGCCGCGGCGAACTATTATTACGTCATCCTGGAGCTGGACCCGACCCACCGCGAGGCCCCGGACGCCCTGGACCGCCTCTACCTGCGGGCGGAGGGTGGTGCCCTGGTGCCCCTGCGGTCAGTGGCGCGCCTGACGGAGACCCAGGCGCCACGCACGGTCAACCACCTGGGGCAACTGCCCTCGGCGACCATTTCCTTCAACCTCAAGCCCCAGGCCTCCATCGGCCTCGTCATCGAGTCCATCAACCACCTGGCCCACGAGACCCTGCCGGCGAGCGTCCATGCCGTCTTCCAGGGCACGGCCCAGGCCTTTCAGGCCTCCCTGGCGAGCATGGGCTTTCTGCTGGTCATCACCCTGGTGATCATTTATATCGTCCTAGGGGTTCTCTACGAGAGCTTTCTGCACCCCTTGACCATCCTCACCGCCCTGCCCCTGGCGGCCTTCGGCGCCCTGGCGTCCCTGAAGCTGCTTGGGCTGGAGCTGGACATGTACGCCTATGTGGGCATCATCCTGCTCATCGGCATCGTCAAGAAGAACGGTATTATGATGGTGGATTTTGCCTTGGAGGCGGAGCGCACCCGGGGCCTGGAGCCCCTGGCGGCCATCCACGCCGCCTGCCTGACGCGCTTTCGGCCCATCCTGATGACGACCCTGGCGGCCCTGCTCGGCACCCTGCCCATCGCCAGCGGCTGGGGGGCGGGGGGCGAGGCGCGCCAATCCCTGGGCGTGGCGGTGGTGGGGGGCCTGCTGTTTTCCCAGCTCCTGACCCTCTACGTGACGCCGGTCTTCTACCTCTATCTGGGCCAGTTCGCCCGTTGGCTGGCGAGCCGGCGGCGGGCGCCCCAGGCGTCCTAGGAGTCGCCCATGGCCTTTTCGCTGCTGGGTCCCGCCTTTCCCTTCGGTCCCCTGCTGGAGCGGCAGTTCACCCTGCTCATCGCCGCCAGCCG
>JBATOB010000455.1:0-2609 GCA_049290655.1 Chromatiaceae bacterium
ATTTAAACTATGAACTGGAAGGAACATCTCGACAAAGCCGTTGCGGCGATTAAAGATGCCGCCACCAGCGAGAAGGCGCAGGAAATCGCCGCCAAGGCCAAGGCCACGGCCGGGGTTCTGGTGGAGAAGGTCAAGTCTGGAGCCGTTGACGCCGCCGATGCCATTGTCGAGGCCAATCGCGACCCCTCGGCCCTCTCGGTGCATTTCATGAATGTGGACCTCACCATCCTGTCCCCCGGCGAGGGGGTCTCCATTACGCGGCCGGATGCCGCCACCCTGGTGGTGGCCGACGGCCAGGGCAATGGCCTGGTGATCAATGCCGCCGCCGACCCCGCTTACGTCGCCGAGACGATCGGCACGGTCGCGAGACTGAATGGCAACACCTACGACCTGGGTGCCGAGGACGGCGTCAATGTGGTGATCACCAAGTTCTGATTATCGCTGTAATCCCTACAGCCGCCCCCGTTAGCCCGCCCCTGGCGGGCTTTTTAACCCCTGGATTCTCGCCGGGAGAGTGAGGGGTAGAAGGACTACAATCACCTCAGGCGCTTCACGGGGATCTCCACTATGCCGCTTTCCGCCCGCACATGGGTGCCGATCGCCCTGGCCGCCTCTGGCCTGGGGGCCTGGTGGTATCTGCGCGAACCCGAACCGGTGGTGGTCAAGGCGCAAGCGGCGGCCCTGGGGACGGTGGAGGAGATCGTCGCCAACACCCGGGCGGGGACCCTCAAGGCCTGCCGTCGGGCGCGACTGGCGCCGAGCATCGGCGGTCAGATCAAGACCCTGGCGGTACGCGAGGGGGATCGGGTCAAGGCCGGCGATCTGCTGCTCGAACTCTGGAACGACGACCTCGCCGCCCAGGTCACCCTGGCGGAACGGGAGGCGGACGCCGCCGAGGCCCGGGCGCGCTCCGCCTGCCTCAACGCCGAGAATGCCGAGCGGGAGGCCGCGCGCCAAGTCAAGCTGCAACAGCGCCGGCTGACCTCGGAAGAAGTCCTGGACCGCGCCATCACCGGTGCCCAAGCGGGACGAGCCAACTGCGAGGCGGCGGAAGCCACGGCGCGGGTGAGCGCCTCCCAGATCGGCGTCGCCCGGGCCAACCTGGCCAAGACCCGGCTGACCGCCCCCTTCGCCGGCATCGTCGCGGAGGTCTCTGGCGAGTTGAGCGAGTACGCCACCCCCTCGCCCCCCGGCATCCCCACCCCCCCGGCGGTCGATCTCATCGACGACGCCTGTCATTATGTCTCGGCCCCCATCGACGAGGTGGACGCCGCCAAGGTGCGGACCGGCGCCGAGGTCCGCGTCACCCTGGACGCCTTCGGCGATCGCGTCTTCCCCGCCCGGGTGCGGCGCCTGGCCCCCTATGTCCTCGACGCCGAGAAGCAGGCCCGTACCCTGGAGGTCGAGGTCGAAGTCATTGACCCGCCGGTGTAGCTGGCCTGGCTAGCGGGCTACAGCGCCGACGTCGAGATCCTCGTCGAACGCCGCGAGGGTGTCTTGCGGGTGCCCACCGCCGCCCTCAAGCCCGACGGAACCCTCCTGGTCCTGGACCAAGCGGCCGGCCGGCTGCGCCAACGCACCGTCCAGACCGGCCTGGCCAACTGGGAACAGACCCAGATCACCGGGGGTATCGAGCCTGGCGAATGGGTCGTCCTGTCCAGCGATCAGGAAGAGGTGGTGGACGGCGCTCGCGCCATCCTGGGCAAGCAGGCCCCATGATCGAGATCGCGGGGGTCTCTCGCACCTTCCAGGTTGGCGGCCAGCCGGTCCACGCCCTGCGCGCCATCGATCTCAACTTCGCCGATGGCGAATACGCCGCCATCATGGGCCCCTCCGGCTCGGGCAAAAGCACCCTGCTGCATATCCTCGGCCTGCTGGACCGCCCCGACAGCGGCCACTACCGCCTCGACGGCCTGGAGACCACCGAGATCGACGAGGAGCGCCGCGCCCAACTCCGGCGCGACCGCATTGGCTTCGTCTTCCAGTCCTTTCACCTGATCCCGCGCCTGTCGGCGGCGGAGAACGTGGAGCTACCGCTGGTCCTGGCGGGCCTGGCGCCCGCCCAACGCCGGGAGCGGGTCACCCGCATTCTGGCGGCCGTGGGCCTGGCGGATCGCGCCCACCACCGCCCCGACCAGCTCTCCGGCGGCCAGCGCCAGCGGGTCGCCATCGCCCGCGCCACCATCATGGAGCCAGGCCTGATCCTGGCCGACGAGCCCACCGGCAACCTGGACCGCGCCTCCGGCCGGGAGGTGATGGAGACCCTGGAGGCCCTTAACGCCCACGGCCTGACCTTGCTGATAGTCACCCACGACGCCGAACTCGGCGCCCGCGCCCAGCGGCGTATCCGCATGGATGACGGCGCCATCCTTCCCGAACCCTCACGAGGAAAAGGAGAGCCCTCGGCATAGCGTTCACGCCTGCCGCATGGCCCTGTCCCAATCCGGTAGCGCATATCGCGCCCGGATTTCTGGAATATACTGGGCGGAGTCTAGAATCAAAGGCAACACCTCTACATTTATAGGTGTTGTGATGACCAAGCACTTCGAACAACTGTCGGCCGAAGAACGGGCGACCATCATGGTGATGGTCCAGGAGGGGCAGAGTTT
>JBATOB010000456.1:0-2377 GCA_049290655.1 Chromatiaceae bacterium
CAACGCCATCCAGGATCCCGCCAAGGGGCCGTGGACCTCTATACATTCCACGGCGTAATGGGAACAACTGGGATGGAAGCGGCAGTGATTCCCCAACCATGGGCTGATAAGGTATTGGTATGCCCGGATCAAGCCAATCATTAGCTTGCGCATTGCCGATCCTGAATGACGTTTTTCCAGTGCTTGATGAGCGAAGCCGTTAGGTCGGCATTGGTTGCCCTAACGGCTTTTGGTCGACACATGACGACGAGGTCGATTGTTGCCAGCATGTCACGATGAGTCCGAAAGCTCTCGCGGACGATGCGCTTCAGCCGGTTACGTTCAACCGCCCCTTTAGCGCACCTTTTGGAGATTGCTAGTCCTAATCGCGCCAAGTTCCCTTCGGTCTTTGCGACTAGAATCGTAAAGAAGCCGTCTGCGGACCGTTTTGACCTGGAGAAAACAAAGCGGAAGTCCGACGGTTTTAGCAGGCGTGCCTGTCGTGGAAAACTTGTCGATCTTGGCCTTGCCTTCGATGGCCCGGCTTTCGAATTCAGGCGCTTAATTCAGGGAATCAGGCGGGCCCGGCCCTTCGATCGGCGTGACTGGAGCACTTTGCGGCCGTTGCGGGTGGCCATCCTTGCACGGAATCCATGGGTGCGCGCGCGCTTGATGCGGCTGGGTTGAAAGGTTCTCTTCATTGCTGGAATCTCCTCTGGAACCTGGCCGACTGCCGGGTGTTGGAACCTGTACGCGGGAACTCGTCTCTTCCGCGAAAAAGATCTCGAATTATAAGTTTCCGGGACATGAGGGTCAAATTAAATATGCCGGAACAGGAGGAGATACCCGGTTATGACCCTTGTGGATATGTTTGCGGAAGGTCGGTAAACTCTATCTTTTCCGTGCGAGATGTTGGCGTCTGCGCGTCTGCGATGCCGAGGAGGAAGGGCTCACGTGTCAATTTGGGAAAAATGCGTCGGGTTTCTCAAGGGAGAACTTACTCCAGCGGAGTTCAACACTTGGATTCTTCCCCTCCAGGCCATCGAGGAAGGTCGGCGTGTACGCCTCTTCGCCCCAAATCGCTTTGTCAAGGATTGGGTTCACAAATCCTATCAGGATCGCATCCTTGAAGTTTGCGCCCGCCTAAGCCAAGGCGAGGTAGAGGAATTAACCTTTGAGATTGGGTCCTTGCGGCGCGGCGATGTCGGTGAGGCTAGATCAGTAAGTCCCAATCTACCGGGAGATGTCACGTCGATTGACGCAAGCGGGCACAACCGTTCGGATTCCAACCTTAATCCCGAATTCACCTTTGATACTTTTGTAGAGGGTAAGTCTAATCAGATTGCCCGCGCGGTTGCCATTCAGATTGGCCAAAATCCGGGCACAGCCTATAACCCATTGTTTATATATGGTGGGGTAGGCCTCGGTAAGACCCACTTGATGCATGCGGTAGGCAATGAAGTCCTCAACTCTAAACCGAGCGCACGTGTTATCTATTTGCATTCCGATCGGTTTGTAGGCGAAATGGTCAAGGCCCTCCAGCACAACCGGATTGACGAGTTCAAGAAACGCTATCGCTACGTCAATGCGTTACTCATCGATGATGTTCAGTTTTTTGCTGGCAAGGAGCGTACCCAAGAGGAATTTTTCCATACCTTTAACGCCCTGTTCGATTCTCGTCAACAGATTGTGCTGACCAGCGATTGCTTTCCCAAAGAGGTCCCTGGTCTGGACGATCGACTACGGTCCCGTTTTGGTTGGGGGCTAACGGTGCAGATTGACCCGCCAGACACCGAGACGCGGGTTGCTATCCTTTACAGCAAGGCGCGGCTTATAGGAATTGAATTACCCGATGACGTCGCCTTTTTTGTTGGTAAAGCCATTCGCTCTAATGTTCGGGAATTGGAGGGCGCCTTGCGTCGATTGGTTGCAAATTCGCAATTTACCGGCGTCCCCATCAATCTACCTTTTGCCAAGGATGCCCTGCGAGATATGCTTGCGGCTCAAGACCGGCAGGTGAATATCGTTAATATTCAGAAGACGGTAGCCGAGTATTATAAGATCCGGGTTGCTGATCTATTGTCGGCGAGACGTACCCGCAGTATCACTCGCCCGCGACAGGTGGCCATGGCCTTGGCGCGGGAGTTAACCAAACATAGTCTTCCGGAGATAGGGAGTGCTTTTGGTGGCCGGGATCATACTACGGTCCTCCATGCCACCAACAAGGTCAAGAGTCTGCGCGAAGAGGATTCCGTCATGGAGGAAGATTTTAGGAACCTGTTGCGGATACTTTCATTCTGAATCCTTCCGGCTGGCAATTTCAACTTATCATGTTATTTCTAACCTTTACGGTCATTTCCTAGTCAAGAGTACACAAAACCCATGCACATTTGTACCC
>JBATOB010000457.1:0-10924 GCA_049290655.1 Chromatiaceae bacterium
CGTATGCAGGGAGCGGGCGTTGGGCTCATCGATCATGCCGCGCAAAACCCCAGGCGATCGCGCCAGGAAGTGGCTCGCCAGTGCCGCCAGGGCAAAGGCGGCCAGAGACATGGCGAGGAGATGCCAGGTAATCAGAGTTCCCTCACCAAGGCCTTCTCGACCTGGTCCCGCCGCGTCCGGCCTTCCAGGGACTCGATCAACTGGAGGGCGAAATCCATGGCGGTGCCCGGCCCACGGGCGGTGATGGTTTTACCATCCACCACCACGGGCGCGGTGAGCACAGTTACTTCCGGGAAGTCGCTCATGTGAAGGGAGCCCGGATAGGCGGTGGCGGACTTGCCCTGGAGCAGGCCGGCGTGGGCCAACACCTTGGGGGCCGCGCAGATAGCGGCAATGAAACGGTCCTCGGCCTGGTGGCGTGCCAGGAGCCGGTGGACACGGGCGTCGGCATCCAGATTGGTCGAACCGGGCAGCCCCCCGGGCAGGACGATCATGTCAAAGTCCTCCCCCAACACCTCGTCCAAGGCAAGATCGGCCAACAGCCGAGTACCACGGCTGCATTGGACGGGCCCTGGCTCCAGGCTAGCGGTCACGACCTCGATACCGGCACGCCGCAGCAGGTCGATGAGGGTGACGGCCTCAAGCTCCTCGCAGCCATGGGCCAAGGGGATGAGTACTCGGGTCATGGGTCTCTTCCTCGCTGACTAGGGGTGAGCAGGTGCCCCGGCGGCAGGGTGGGTGGCACTCCGGGGGTCGTTGTAAAAGGTCAGGGCCTTGAGAACGTTCAGTGCCTCGCTGAGTTGATAGTCTTCCACCGCCAGCGGCTTCTTTTTGGTCTCATCCGCGGCCGGAGGCTGACCGCCGCTCGTCTCTCCCGATACTTCCTCCGGTTTCTCACCATCGCCATTCGTCAGATGACGCGCCAGGTCGGCCTCCTTGACACTGCCCAGGGTAGGCTTGTCATTCAACTCCAGACGGCCGCGCTCCAGGGGGATGTCAGGGCTGATGCCCTCGGCCTGGATGGAACGTCCAGACGGGGTGTAATAAAGCGCGGTGGTGAGTTTAAGGGCGCTGGCGTCGTCGATGGGGATGATCGTCTGGACCGAACCCTTGCCGAAGGTCTGGGCACCCATGATGATGGCCCTTTTGTGATCCTGCAAGGCGCCCGCGACGATCTCGGAAGCGGAGGCGGAGCCGCCATTCACCAGCACCACCAGGGGCGCACCGGCCAGAATGTCATCGGGACCGGCCTTGAATTCCAGAGCCGAGTCCGTGACCCGCCCCTTGGTATAGACGATGAGGCCCTCGGCGAGGAAGGCATCGCTCACGGCAACGGCGCTGTTGAGCACCCCGCCGGGATTGTTGCGCAGGTCCAGTACCAGGCCCCTGAGGTCCCCCTCGTTTTCGGACCTCAGGCTGGAAAGGGCGTTCAGCAGGTCCTCGGTGGTACGGGACTGAAAATTGGAGATGCGTACATAGCCAAAACCGGGCGCCAGGATGCGGCTCTTGACGCTCTGGACGTGAATAACATCACGGATCAGTTCCACTCTAAAGGGCTGATCCGTACCCGCGCGCAGGATGGTGAGCTCGATGGCGGTACCCGCCTTACCCCGCATAAGATTGACGGCGTCCTCCAGGCTCATGCCCTTCACCGGACGGTTGTCAATGCGCACGATCAGGTCACCCGCCTGGAGTCCCGCCCGCTGAGCCGGGGTGTCATCAATGGGCGAAATAACCTTAATGAAGCCATCCTCCAGTCCGACCTCAATCCCCAGGCCGCCAAATTCCCCGCTGGTGCCCACCTGAAGCTCCCGGTATTCCTCACCGTCCAGATAGGCCGAATGTGGGTCGAGCCAGGACAGCATGCCCCGGATGGCGCCCTTGAGCAGGGCCCGATCCTCCACGGTTTCCACATAATCGCTCTTGATGCGCCCGAAGACCTCGGCGAAGGTATTGAGATCTTCCAAAGGTAGCGACGGCTCGGCGGCATTTTCGGGCTCCGGTGGCTTGGAAGCCTGGGCCGAGGCTTCGTCCGGGACACCGCTCTCGTTCTCGACCAGCCCCGTTTCACCCCGCGCCGGGCCGGTACCCCCCAAGAGCGGTCCCAGGACCAGGAGCAGGGAAAGCAGGATGACAGGCTGTTTTTTCATGGCGTCGCCGATGTTCGATTGGTTTAAGACTAGGAGCGCGCGCCGGCCGAGGCCGAGCCGCACCATTCTTCGGGATTCTGGGGCTGACTGGCGTGGCGGATGGCGAAGTAGAGTGCCGCCGTTTTCCGCCCGCCGCTGGCACCGCTGAGGGCGATAACCTCACCGTCGCCCACCCACTCGCCGGTCTCCTTGAGCAGGGCCTGGTTATGGCCGTAGAGACTCATGTAACCCTCGTCGTGGTCGATGATGATTAATTGGCCATAGCCCCGCATCCAGTCGGCATAGACCACGCGTCCGTGGTGGATGGCACGCACCTCAGAGCCTTCGCTCGCGGCGATCAGCACCCCATCCTGGGCCTTGCCACCTTCCCCACCCACATCGCCGAAGCGCGTCACAATCCGGCCACCGGCCAAGGGCCAAGGGAGTTCGCCACGCCGGCTCGCGATAGGCTGCTGGGCCAGCCTCACCTCCGGCATGATCATGACCTGCCGCTCGAGCTGGGTGACCACGGCGCGGAGGTTTTCCGTGTCCTCGCGCAGCAGGCTGACCTGCTGGGTGCCGCCGGCGATTTCCTTCTCCAGTTCGGTCAAGAGGGCGGAGCGCTCGGCCTGGGCACGTCCCAGGCGCTCCCGCATCTCCTTTTGCCGCGCCGCCAGGATCGCCATGCGCTGGGTCTCCTGGGAGGTCTCGTTGCGCAGCCGATCGAAGTTGGCCGCGCGGGCCGTGAAGTTATCGAGCCGGCCCAGGCGGTAGCGATTCAGATAGCCATAATAGGACACGAGACGGCCTAGGCGCGCCATATCCTGTTGGTCCAGAAGCATCCGCAGGTGCTCATTGTTACCCAAAGTGTGAGCGGAACGGATCAGGGCCGCCAGGGATTGGCGTTCCCGGGCCAGGGCGGTGCGCTCCGCCTCCAGATCCTTTTGGAGTTTAGTCAAGCTGTTAACCTGTTCCGCAATCATGGCATCGAGTTGGCGACCGCCATGAGCGAGTTGGGCAATGTCGCGCTCGTGACTCTCTATTTCCGCCACCAGGGCATCGCGGCCCCGCCGGCGGGTATCGAGGCCCTGCTCCAGATCTTTCAGCTTGGATTCCTTCAGCGTCAGGGCTTGCTGCGGGGATTGAACAGGATCCGCCACCATCTCCGCGCCCGCGAGATCCAGGATCGGCAGGGCTAGGAGGGCGCAGAACAGGCACCCAGTTCCCGCGACGCCGGCCAGGGCCATGCGTCGGGCCTCAAGCTTGGCTGGTACTCGATTCATCAGGTTTTGCTGGTCCTCGCGGCGCGCGGGCCTGGCGCAATATTTTCCATACATGGGGACAAATCGGCCTGGCCAAGGATCACAATTAATGGGTATGGGTCAGTGATTATACGGCGATTTCCGCCCGACCCAAGGCGCGCGGCAAGGAATCCTTCGCGCGAACTTCAGCAAATATTGCGAAAAAAGCTTATTATCGAATTGTGATAACTCAAACTGAGTCATGTTTATGGTAGGTCTCATCGACACCCCCCCTCCCTACCTCTCCCGGGGCACCGATCCCGAGCTAGACCTGTTCGCCGATGATGGGGACATTGACAGGGCATCGCGCTCGCTCAAGGCCATGTCACACCCGCTGCGCCTCAAAATTCTCTGCACCCTCGGCGACCGCGAGGTGAGTGTCCAGGACATCGTCGATGACGTCGGGACTTCCCAGAGTAACATCTCACAGCATCTGGCAATCCTGCGCGACAAGGGGATTTTGGCCACGCGCAAGGATGCCAACCGGGTTTATTACCGTGTCGGCGACATCCGCACCCTGCAACTCATCGGTATGATGCGCCAAGTCTTCTGCCATCAGGGCCATTGAGACCCCGTCGGACCCATCAAGCCCAGCCAGGCCGGATCACACCCCGCCGCGCGGGGATGACGCTCCCAGTCCTGGCCGTTATACTGCGGCATCTTAGCCAGGCTACCTAACTTCCAGCCTGGCCCATGCGTTTTCCCAGGCGCCCGCCTGACAGCTAAGCGACTCATTATGCCCCTTCAGAACCTACCCGAATTCATCGTCAATCACTGGATGCTCGTCCTGGCCTTGATCACCGCCCTTGCCCTTCTGGCCTACCAGTTGATCAGGGGCAACAAGGGCTCGGTGGACCCCCTAGGGGCGACGGACCTGATTAACCGCCGGGAG
Organism: Chromatiaceae bacterium; assembly: GCA_049290655.1. Classification (GTDB taxonomy): domain Bacteria; phylum Pseudomonadota; class Gammaproteobacteria; order Chromatiales; family Chromatiaceae; genus M0108. Next base: position 4,323 of record JBATOB010000457.1, read on the forward strand.
GCGGTGGTGATCGACGTGCGCCCATTGGCGGACTTTGCCCAGGGCCATATCATTAATGCCATCAATATCCCCATGAATGGCTTCAAGAACCAGATCGCAACCCTGCACAAGCACAAGGGCAAACCCATCGTCATCGCTTGCCGCTCAGGCTCCCAGTCTGCCATGGCCTGCCAGCAACTGCGCAAGGAGGGCTTCGAGGAGGTCCTTAACCTGCGTGGCGGCATCATGGCCTGGCAGAGCGCCAATCTGCCGGTAACCCGCAAGAAACGCTGACACCGCATTGCCCTTCACCCACCCCACCGACCCGGGAACCCCTAGCCATGACCGAGCAAGCCCAGCCGCAAGACGAGCGGATGTTCCAGTTACACCGTATCTACATCAAGGACCTGTCCTTCGAATCCCCCCATTCCCCGCGCGTCTTCATCGGCGAATGGCAGCCGAAACACGAACTGAACCTCAACACCCAGGTCAACCGCATCGATGAGATAACCTTCGAGGTCATTTTATCGGTCACCGTTACCACCCATCTGGGCGACCAGACGGCCTTCATCGTCGAGGTCCAGCAGGCGGGTCTGGTGGGTGTCAAGGGCTTTTCCGAACAGGAATTGGGGCCCTTGCTGGGGGCCTATTGCCCGAATCTTCTCTTCCCCTATGCCCGCGAAGCCATCTCGGACCTCGTAAGCAAGGGCAGCTTCCCGCAGCTTCTGCTCCAGCCGGTCAATTTCGAGGTCCTCTATGCCCAGCGCCAGCGGGAAATGATGGAGGAGATGCAAAAGCAGACCGGTGGCACCACGATTAACTGATCAGCCTCTCCCCATGACCCCATCCATGGCTCCCATCGCGGTCCTCGGGGCCGGCTCTTGGGGCACGGCCCTCGCCCTGGTGGTCGCGCGCAATGGCTACCGGGTCCGGCTATGGGACCACTGGCCCGCACAGGTCGCCAATCTGGCCCAGGACCGGGAGAATCGTCGCTTTCTGCCGGGTTTTCCCCTGCCAGACAACATAGAACCCGTGTCGGATCTGGGGCAGGCCCTCGAGGGTGCGGCCGAGATCCTGGTGGTAGTGCCCAGCCACGGCTTTGCGGCCTTGCTGCGGGCCTTGCCGCCCCTGAAGCAAGATGTGGGTCTCGCCTGGGCCACCAAGGGCCTAGAGCCTGGGACGAATCGCCTCCTGCACGAGGTGGCCCTGGACGTCCTGGGTCCGCGTGATATGGCGGTCGTTTCGGGCCCGAGCTTTGCCGCCGAGGTGGCGAGGGGCCTGCCCACGGCCGTCACCGTAGCCTCGCCCAAGCTTGAGCAGGCGCGGCGGGTGGCGACCTACCTCCATGGCGAGCGTTTCCGCGCCTATACCAGTGACGATCTCATCGGAGTCCAGGTGGGCGGGGCGGCCAAGAATGTCCTGGCCATCGCCACCGGCATTGCGGATGGGCTCGGCTTCGGTGCCAACACCCGCGCGGCCCTCATTACCCGTGGCCTGGCGGAACTGACGCGCTTCGGGACGGCCTTAGGGGGTCGGCTGGAGACCTTCATGGGCCTGGCCGGACTGGGCGACCTGGTACTGACCTGTACCGATGATCAATCCCGCAACCGCCGGTTGGGCCTGGCCCTAGCGCGGGGAGCCCACGTGGAGGAAGCGAGGCGCCAGATTGGCCAAGAGGTGGAAGGGGTCATCACGGCCCGTTCCGTGCATCATCTTAGCCAGCGACTGGGGGTAGAGATGCCCATTGGCGAACAGGTTTACCGAGTCCTCTACGAGGGCCGGACGCCGGAAGAGGCTACACGCAGCCTCCTCGCCCGAGAAAGTAAGTCCGAGGTGGATTGAACAGATGTCGGATTGGGTTGCTTGGCCAGGTCGCCGGGGCGATTACCTGGTCCTGACTCAGCCTCATCCACGCCCTGCCCCCATGAAACCCTGTTGCCGCCAGGCCTCGTATAGGACGATGGCCACGGCGTTGGACAGATTGAGGCTCCGATTGCCGGGGCGCATGGGGATGAAGATGCGGCGGTCACCCGGTATGCCATCCAGCAGTTCGGACGGCAACCCCCGGGTCTCGGGGCCGAACAGCAGGGCATCGCCAGGCAGAAAGAGGGTCTCGGCGAGGGACAGGTTACCCCGAGTGGTGCAGGCCATGAGCCGAGGCGGGGATTGCGTCTGGACATAGGCGGGAAAATCAGCGTGGACCTGGACGCTGACCCACTCCCGGTAATCGAGCCCAGCCCGCCTCAAGCGACGGTCATCCAGGACAAAGCCCAGGGGCTCTATCAGATGCAACCGGACTCCGGCATTGGCGCAAAGGCGCATGATGTTGCCGGTATTGGGCGGGATCTCGGGCTGGTAAAGGACGACATCAAACATCGGAATCAAGATGCTAGCCCCAGGGCACGGCTAGCTCGGGAGTATTGGACATAGCGTTGGATATCAAGACCGACCCCCGATTGCGCATCGATTTCTGCGGCCTGGACTTCGCGACCCCCTTGGTGCTCTTGTCCGGGTGCGTGGGGTTTGGCGAGGAGTATACGCGCATCCAGGGCTTCTCCAACCGCGAGGCGGGCGCCATCTGCCTCAAGGGCACCACCCAGGCGCCCCGGCTCGGTAATGCGCCTCACCGTCTATGCGAGACGTCCGCTGGCATGATCAACGCCATCGGCTTGCAGAATCCCGGGGTTGATCGAGTCATCGGCGATATCCTGCCCACCCTGGATTTCCACGAGACCCACTTCATCGCCAACGTCTCCGGCTCCAGCGTCGAGGAGTATTATGAGGTCACCCGGCGCTTCGACGATAGCCCGATCAGCGCCATTGAGATCAACATCTCCTGCCCGAACGTCAAGGAGGGCGGTGTGGCCTTTGGCAATGATGCGCGCATGTCGGCCCAAGTCGTCGCTGCCTGCCGCAAGGCCACGCGCAAGCCTCTCATTACCAAGCTATCTCCCAACCAGACTGACATTGCGGGCAACGCCCGGGCCTGCCTGGAGGCCGGATCGGATGCCTTCGCGGCCATCAATACCCTCATGGGCATGGCCATCGACATCAAGAGCCGGATGCCGGTCATAGGTAACAACCAGGGCGGTCTGTCCGGACCCGCCATTAAACCCATTGCCCTGCTCAAGGTCCATCAGGTCTATCAAGTCTGCCGTGACCATGGGGTACCTATCATTGGCCAAGGGGGCATCACCTGCGCCGCCGACGCCCTGGAATTCTTCATCGCCGGCGCCAGTGCCGTAGGCATCGGCACCGCCCTCTTTTACGACCCCTTGATTCTGGCCAAGATCAACCAAGGCATTCTCGACTATCTGGATCGCCAGGGCCTGGTGGGCTTAGCCCAGTTGACGGGCTCCCTGCGCCGCCACGACCAACCGGTACCGGCATGTGGTTGCTGAGAACCCTAAGGAGAGGTCAAGCATCTACCTCGGTAGATTTCGTTTGACCAGGATCGGTCACCCCATGCTATATTAAGATTTCGGCATACACTAAATAAGCCGGCGGAATTCAAGATTTATCGAGGCAGTTGGGAGAGAGATCCATGAGTGACATCGCGGCGTTGAAAAAAGAGAAGCAAGAGCTGATCGACAAGATGCTGGTAATGCAGAAGCAGTTCATTGCGCATGAGCATGAGCATGGCGTCACCGGCAAGGACTACTGGGCATCCACTGACGGGCTCCTCGCCAATTACCGTCACGAATACAGCGAGATGGCGACTCGCGTCGTCGATCTAGCCCACGAGATCGTCGGCTCCGCCCGCAATTATTAACTCTTATTCCGGGCCAGCAACACACTCTTCGTGCCTACCGGCCCCGCCCCAAATACCCGCGGTTTCGCGGGTATTCATGTTTAGAAGGCGCGGCTGGCCTGGGATCAGGCATCCATCTGCGGTGGCCGGTAAAGGTCCTGACTGACCAGGTCGATGCCGCATTCAAGCTCCGCAAACCAGTCCAGAAACTCCCGAACCGCCGCCGCACCCTCAATGAAGCGTCCATGCTGGGGCACTAATTTCTCCACGGCCAGATCCCGCACCATGTCGGCCCAGAAGCGACAGACCTTATTGGCTCCCATGTGGCGGCGATGGAAGGGCTCCATCCAAGGCAGAATTTCCGCCAGCTCCGTCACCGGTTTATGAAGCCCATGGCGGGGAAAGTTAGCGCCAATATCGCCCGAAAAGAGGATGCGACTAACCGGGTCATAAAAGGAGAAGTTGCCCTCCGCATGGAGAAAGTGGGCAGGCAAGGCCTGGATTTGCGAATTGCCGAGCGGCAGATTATGCCCTTGATCTGGGATAGAGATGACCCGGTCGGTGAGTCTGCCGGGGTGCGTAAGGTGTGGAATGAACCGCTCCCAGACCGCCGGCATCACGATCCTGCAGGAGGTTTGCGTCAGCCAGAGATCCAGCGAGGAGATGACATCTGGGTCCTGGTGGGAGGCCAGGACATAGTTGGGGCCGCCGTCGTCGTAGCCCAGGTAGGCACCGAGGGCGCTCTGAAGGGCCGCGAAGGTCATCTCGCCACCGGGATCCAACAGGGCCGCCTCGCCCCGGTCCAGGATCAAGGCCTGATTGGCCTGTACCGCCTCGCCAGTCACCAAATTCTGGAAGAGGATGCCAATGTGATGGCCATCGTTGTAGAGTTCCAGGGCCATATTTACTCCGCCATGGGTAAGGGCTGAGAATCGAAGCGCGATCTTTACCGACTCAGGAGGTAATCGCAACCCCGGGGACATAATCCAGTGGGTAGAATCACCCAGAGGGTAGCGAATGATCGGGGGCTATGAGTGGCCGACAACCACTAGCGAAGCGCGGGCGATCCAGGACCGGTTGCGTGACCAAGTGGTGCGCCGGGATGAGCTGATCCAGGTGCGGCGAGTGGCGGGGCTGGACGTGGGCTTCCCGGAGGGTGGGACCGAAACCCGGGCGGCGGTCGCGGTGCTGTCCTTTCCCGATTTGCAGCTCCTGGAAAGCTCCTCGGCACGGCGCCGCACGGTCTTTCCCTATGTGCCTGGCCTGCTTTCCTTCCGCGAGGCGCCGGCCTTGCTGGGGGCCCTAGCGGATCTGAGCGAGCCCCCGCATCTGCTGCTGTGCGATGGTCAGGGTTATGCCCACCCCCGTCGCTTCGGGCTGGCCTGCCACCTGGGTGTCCTCACGGGCCTGCCAAGCATCGGCGTCGCCAAGTCCCGCCTGATCGGAGAACACGGACCCTTGGGGCCGGAGAAGGGCGACTGGATGCCGCTTTGGCATCAAGGAGAGATTATTGGCGCCATAGTGCGCACCCGGCGGAATGTTCAGCCCCTCTATGTCTCGGTGGGACACAAGATCAGTTTGGAGGCGGCAGTCCGCTATGTCTTGGCATGCACCACCCGCTTTCGCCTGCCAGAGACCACCCGCTGGGCACACCGTCTTGCCTCCCTGGAATAGGGCATGGCCTATAGCCGATCATCGGGCTGCCAGCTTTGAATTGCCAACCACCGTTGGATATGGGAAGAGGGAAGGGTACATGGCCTGGGGAAGAACTCAGACGGGCCGCACATGCTCGATATACTTGGGCAAGTCTGTCATTTCCATGCGGATAGACGTGGCCCTGACCTTCAGATGGGCGTTGGTGTCACGAAAGCTGAAGTCACAGCCGACACATCCCCGGCTCGACAGGGGCAAGGGGATCATATCGCGATAGGTGAAGATATTGTCCTCGATGTCGCCGCCCACACAGACCAAGGGGCCCGTCGGTGGATCGCCTTCCACTTTGACACCTTCCATCACCAGATCACCCGTCTGCCACCAACGGGTCGTCTCGCTGGAACCCGTCATGGTTTTCATGATGATGACGCGGGAGAAGTGTAGCCGTAGACAGCCGTCCTCCAGACGGATGGCCTCCAACTCGGAACCGGGCAATTCAATACTGGCACTATCCATGGTTAATTCCAGGGTCTCAATCGTAGGTTTTCTGAGATTGGGACCCCGCGGGGCCTTTCAATAGCGCCGGGTAGGTCAGACTTCATTCTCCGGGCTCGTGCCCTCGACCTCCATCTTGAGTTCCTTAATCTTGCGGGTTAGGGTATTGCGACCCCAGCCGAGCAGGCGCGCGGCATCCTGGCGACGTCCTTCGGTATGTTCCAGGGTAGTCACAATGAGGATTCGTTCCATGACAGGCAGGGCTAGATCCAGCAGCCCGGCCCCGCCCGCCTTGAGATGATCGCGTGCCCATCGGCGCAGGGCCGATTGCCACAGTTCTTCACTTTCACGGCCACTGGTTGGCGCCGCCAGTTCCGTGGGTAGGTCCTCGATATGTATCTCCTTGCCCGCCGCCATCACGGTAAGCCAACGCGCGGTGTTTTCAAGTTGGCGAACGTTCCCTGGCCAGTCGAGGCTTGCCAGGCGTTCGGCGGCGCCGAGGGAGAGCACCTTGGGCTCGCAACCCAATTCCGTCGCGGCGGAGCCGAGAAAGTGCCGCATGAGCAGGGGGATATCCTCGCGCCGCTCTCGCAGTGCCGGCAGGTGGATGCGAATGACGTTAAGGCGGTGAAAGAGGTCCTCGCGAAAGCGGCCCTGCTGAACGAGCGATTCGAGGTGTTGGTGGGTGGCGGCGATGATGCGCGTATCCACCTTGACTGGGGCC
>JBATOB010000458.1:0-17307 GCA_049290655.1 Chromatiaceae bacterium
TTCCAGTTCCGCCAGGGTCAAGGAGGCCCGAGGTAGGTCCTCGCCCAGGACTAATAGGCGGACGTGCTTCATCGGGGTTGGCCGTAACATTCGCTGTTACCCCTGGCTTGGGTGCCGAGTGGGGGATAGGGGGAGCTTATCCATGGCTCAGGCCGCCCTGCCCGTTTTCATCGGGCAGCGGGGATTCGTCACCTCGATGGCGATCTCCACCAGTTCCGTGGGCAACTCGAGGAGCCGTCCCTGGACGAGGGAGAAGAGTGCGAGCAGGTCCTGTTCCCGCTGGATCAAATAGGCCAGGGCGCGGGCGACACCGGCATGACCCCGGCTAATGACTTGCCGGGCCTCCTCGCGGACATGGGCGTTCAGCCGCCGTTGGACATCCACCAGATCGAGGCTCCCGGCGAGTTTGGCATCCAGCGGCGGCGGCAGGGCCACCAGCACCTGTTCGAAACTTCCCAGATTGACCAGGGCCAGCAGGCGATCGCGGTGCATCCGCCCCAGGGAGGGGACCAACTGGAAGAAGGCCTCGCTGGGCGAGAGCTTGTAGGAGAAGCGAAAGCGCAGCAGCCAGAGGATATCCACCCGGTCGAGGACGGCGCCGATCAAGTGACGCAGGGAATGGGCACCCGTGTCCTCGAAGGGCGCGGTCTCGCGCACCAGACCCGTCAGATAACGCTGGTCGATGGCCGCCTCCAGGGCAAAGGGCTCGTGCTTGCGCTCATAGACCTCGCGGGCCTGGCGGGCAATGATGCTGTAGGGCCCCCCCTCGAGCTGGCGCAGCAGCTCAAGCACATTCTCGGCCTGAAAGAGCTGATCCTGTTGGGGCAAACGCAGGTTGGGCGGGAGTTCGTAGAGGTTGGCGGCGATCTCCTTACGATCCAGGTCGAAGAGTTTGCCACGGATGAGGGTCTTGAGATTGGACAAGGCATAGTGGCGTCCCCAGTCGAGCACCAGGGTCCGCTCGATCGCGGACATGGGCAGGATCAGGACGCGCAATTCCGAGAGCAAGGTCTTGATCAAGGCCTGCTCTACCGCCCGGCTGCGGGCCTTGACTGGGATCTGGCTGTCCAGGGCCGCCGTCAGGCCGAATGTCCTCGCCAGTTCTTCCAGTGGGCGATGGGCCAGAGTCGCGAGGGTGCCAGGCGCGAACAGGCGCGTCGCCATCGCCGAGACGCGCGTGTTGAGATAGGCCTGGTACGCCGTGTGTTTCATGTCTGTTTCGCGGCTGATTCAGGGAGCCTGTCAATGTGAATCCAGATCCAGTCCGCCTTCAGTCCGCCGCTAACAGGAGGTCAAAGGCCGCTACCAGTGCGTCTTCCTCCCGTTCCTCCGCCATATTGCGGAGCTGGACATGGCGCTCGTCATAGCGGCGCTTGAGTTCGGCGACGGTCTGCTCGGCGCGTTCCTGGGACTTCTGGATGTAGCCCTTGTGCAAGTCCGGAATGCGGGCACGGAAGCGCTCTTCCTGGGCCTTGGTCTCGGCAACGGCCGCCTGAACCAAGCGCTCCGCCTCTTCCTCGGCCTGCTGCGCCAGGCCCTCGGCGCGCATCTCGGCCTCTAAAAGTCGTTTCAGGGTGTCGTCCAAGGTGCCACCTCCCGAATTGCATTAGCAGGAACTTATATTGCTCAATCATCAAGGTCTGATTCTCTCAAGCAGGCCTTTTGTTGCTTCAGGTCAGAATATTTCCGGTTAAGGATGAGAAATATCAATCGCGACTCGCCCACTATAGAGACACCTTTTCCGATCCACAAACCAAAGGGGCGGTGGTCTCTGGCCCGTCAGGATAAGACATTGCGCGGGGCCCGGCCGGGATCCAACCGGGTGAGGAACGTCTGACGGCGGCGATCAGACTCCGCCGCCGCGATGGATGGTCTCGTAGTAGAGCCTCTCCAGGGTAGCACCCCTCCTTGGTTTTTTGTTACCACAAAGCCAGAACGGTAGTCTGTCGAGCATAAAACAAGCCCCGGAAGCGGGGCTTGTTTGACAGGGGATGGAAGTTGTTGTGTCAGCTTCCAAAGACCGGGTCCTGGGTCTTAACCGTTTGCACCGAAACCACGGAAGCTTGGGACTGGCTAAGGGAATTCTCTTCAGAGACCACGACGCCGGTTGAGACACCACCGATGACCAGAGCGATTGCAGCGATAACACCTAACATTTTTGTTCTCCTAAATGGGAGTGGGGTTGGATTGAGGGTTAGTATATCAGTGGATACTAATATAACAAGACCCAAAATGTTACGCTTTGTTACCGCACTGTCATAAAACCTCGGGGATCAGAGCGCCTCATCCCAGGTGAGCGAGAGGCGCATGGCGCAGTTGATCAGCCCCACCAGGGAATAAGTCTGGGGATAGTTGCCCCACGGCTCGCCCGTATCCGGGTGGATGTCCTCGGCTAGCAGGCCCAGGGCGTTGCGGCGCCGGAGCAGGTTTTCGAAGAGGCGGCGCGCCTCGTCACGGCGGCCCAGGAGGGCGAGGGCGTCGATGTACCAGAAGGTACAGATGGTGAAGGCGGTCTCCGGCCGTCCGAAGTCGTCTTCCCCCCTCGGGGGGAGTGAAATGGTGACCTCCCGGCGGGATACCTCTCAGCGTGTGCTCGGGATATGGGCATAAGCTTTGGGCACATTGGCGCCCTGGATCTCGATCGCCTGGCTGCTATGCCAGAAGCTGCCGAGGCTCACCACCTGGCCCGCGGGATAGGTGCCAACCTGGACCTGATTGGCGGTCACCTCGAAAGTGCCGCTGCCCGGGGGTATCTTCAGCAGGACTTGGCAGGGTCAGACCCCCTGATCTCGCCTCCTGGCGCTTGTCGGGGATCTGGCGGTGACGCGGGAGCTCATCTGCGAAGGCCAGATCTATTCCATTCGGACCGAGGTCCTGACGCACTTGGCCCGGGATCCGGGAGGCGTGCCCCTTGCGGCCATCGGCTTCTCCCTGGGCGCCAACCTCCCGCTCAAGTATCTCGGCGAGCGGGGTGGCTATCCGGCCAAGGACCCGCACGGACCCTTGCTTGGCGCCGGGATCACGGTGTCACCCCCCTTTGTCCTGCGCGATGCCATGTTACGACTGAATCAGGGTGTCTCTCGCCTTTACCGGAGTCATCTGCAAGTTCGCCATCAGGCCCTGCCCCGTGGCGATCTCGACTCGATTCGGGATTTCAACGCCTTCGACGAGCGGATCACCGCCCCCTGCGCGGCTTCGCCGGTGTCTTCGACTATTACAACCGCGCTAGTTGCCGCGGCTACCTGCCCGTCATCACCACGCCGACCCTGATCATCCACGCCCTGGACGATCCCTTCATGTTTTCCGCTAGCGTCTCCTTCGAACAGGAACCGGGACCGGGCGTCACCCTGGAGCTTAGCCCCCATGGCGGCCATGTTGGCTTCGTCGCCGGCGCCTTGCCCTGGCGACCGGATTACTGGCTGGAGGGGCGCATCCTGGGGTTTCTGAGGGGCCTTCAATGATGCCCTGGTAGAACAACATGTCAGGGACATGGTGGCTAGGGTTGGGCTAAACTCCGAGCCTTGATGAATCCCGGTTCCTTCAAGGACCGCGGCGGAAGGCTGGTCGCGGCCCATGGCAGATACCCTGCCTTGGAATCAAGGAAGGCGCGCGAAGGGTGACAACCGGTAACCTTTTGGTAAATCATGAAAGGTAGGCAGTGCGGGGCATGGCCGACACTTTGACCCCGGCGCAGAGAAGCGAGCGTATGTCACGGGTGCGCGGGAAGGATACGGCGCCCGAAATGAAGCTGCGCAGGCTCATACATGGCATGGGTTACCGTTATCGTCTGCATGTCGGCGACTTGCCTGGAAAACCTGATCTAGTTTTTCCTTCCCGGCATGCCGTGATCTTCATGCATGGTTGTTTCTGGCACCGTCATGCCAACTGCAAGCTTGCCAGGCTTCCCAAATCCAAGCTGGATTTTTGGGAAACCAAATTGGAGGAAAACCGGCAAAGGGATCTAAGGTATCAGGAGCGGTTGAAGGCTATGGGTTGGGGTGTACTCATCGTGTGGGAATGTGAGTTGCAAAATCTGGATCATGTCTCCCGTGTCGTCGGTGAATTCCTGGGCGATCGCGGTGGAGGAAAAAAATGAGGTCGGTCGAGCTATTCGCTGGGGCTGGAGGGCTCGCCATGGGGGTTACCCTGGCGGGATTCGATTCACTGGCGGTGCTGGAATGGAATACTCCCGCTTGTGACACCGTGCGAGAAAACATGCGCCGGGGTTATCCCTTGGTCAAGGATTGGCCCTTGTGGGAAGGTGATGTACGTCAATTCGATTGGTCGGGCATTCCGGAGGGTCTTGACCTGCTGGCGGGCGGCCCTCCCTGTCAACCCTTCTCCATGGGTGGCAAGCACAAGGCGTATCTTGACGACCGGGATATGTTTCCCGCCACCGTCGATGTGGTGCGTAGGCTTCGTCCGAAATCCTTCATCATCGAAAACGTAAAGGGGCTAACCCGGCCAAGTTTCGCCAACTACTACCAATACATCCTGCTGCAATTCGAATTTCCCGAGGTTACGCGGAAGTGGCAAGAATGTTGGACAAATCATCTGAGCCGGTTGCAACAGCAAAAGACCTCCGGTGGCCGGCATGGTGGACTCACCTATAATGTCGTGCCAACGGTTGTAAACTCAGCGGATTATGGCATTCCTCAAAAGCGTGAGCGTGTTTTCATCATCGGTTTTCGATCCGACCTGGGTATCGAATGGTCATTTCCACGCCAGACACATTCGCTTGACGCACTTCTCCATGCTCAGTGGATAACGGGTGAGTATTGGGAAAGACTGCGCGTCCCGAAAACTCGGCGCCCCGCCCTTGATGCTAGCCTCCTAGCTAGGGTCAAGGATCTGGGGTCCCAGCTTTTCCCCCTAGACGAACAACCATGGCACACGGTTCGTGATGCCTTGGAGGGTATGCCCGATCCCCGCGACGCGGCCGCCGATGACTTTTACGACCATAATTTCCAGCCTGGCGCTCGAGCTTACAAGGGACACACGGGTAGTCCCCTCGATCTTCCCGCCAAGGCCCTGAAAGCCGGAGACCATGGTGTCCCTGGGGGAGAGAACATGATGGTCATGGATGATGGAAATGTTCGCTACTTCAGTGTTCGCGAATCGGCGCGCATCCAAACCTTCCCCGATGGTTATGTCTTCCAGGGATCCTGGTCGGAGTCCATGCGTCAGCTTGGTAATGCCGTACCGGTTGGGTTGGCAAGGTGTGTCGCGGCATCGGTCGCGGAAAGCCTAGCGGAATACGCCATGCGTGCTTTGAATGTTCGCCAGGACAGGAACGCGGCGTGACCAAGGAAAACAATGTCATCCCCTTCAATCCGCTCGACAAGCGGCACCTCGGCGAAAGCGTGGGGCAGGCCCTGCTGCATCGTCCAATTCTTCCCCTGGATAATCTCGAATCCTTCGAAGGCGCCGGTATCTATGCCATCTACTACACCGGCGCTTTTCCTTGTTACGGCCTGATTGCCGAGCGTAATCGCGATGGCCAATTCGCCGCGCCAATTTACGTCGGAAAGGCGGTGCCCAAGGGGGCGCGTAAGGGTGGCGAGATTGATGCCTCCCCCGGTAGGGTTCTTCACGGCCGTCTTAGGCAGCATGCCAGGAGCATCGAAGAAGCATCCAATCTGGACGGCGCCGATTTCCGTTGCCGCTATCTAATCGTTGACGACATCTGGATACCGCTAGGCGAGTCGCTGCTCATCGCAGGGTTTGATCCCCTTTGGAACAAATTGATCGATGGCTTCGGTAACCACGATCCAGGTTCGGGCCGCCACGCCGGACTCCGCCCGCGCTGGGATGTACTGCATCCAGGGCGGCCATGGGCGGATCGTTGCCAGCCTCGCGAGGAATCCGCCGAGCAAATTAGCCGCGAGGCCGGTATTTACCTTCGCAACAATCTCCCTCCTAGATCCCTCTAGGTCGCCTACTCTCCACTGACAACCGCCCGCGCTAAAACGAGGGGCCTTCGCGCCTGAAATCCTCCTCGATGCCTCAATCACCCCGATCCCCATTGGCCAGGCGGTGATGGAGGACGAAGCAGCCTATTTCTCCCCCAAGCCCCCGCCCGTGCGCAACTGCTCGGTGAGCTTTTCGAATTCGCGCTGCATTTCCAGGTTGCGAAAGGGGCGCGGCTTGGGGACCTGGCGGCTGATGAGGCCGTCCAGGAGCTTGCGGCTGGCCTTGACGATGCCGACCAGCTCGCCGGAGACGCGCACCGTCTCGTAGGTATTCCAGGCGGTGGCGATGTCGGTCTCCAGGGCGACCCGGGCGGCGGTGATCTGGCGGCCCTGTTCGTCGAGATATTGGCGGTAGACCCCCGCTGCCTCGATGGTGAGACGCTGGGCATCAAGATTGGCGACGAGGATCTCCCGCTTCTCGGGCGCTTGCCTGAGGAGTGCCTGGGTCTGGGTGGAGAGGTCCCGGGCGCGCTCGGCGATGGCGTCGATACGGGGGATGTAGTGGTTGGCGATGGCCTGTTCCACCTGGAGATGCATCTGACGCAGGCTCTTGAGCAGGACGACATAAAGGCCGTAGTAACGCCGCGCGCTCTGCAGGTCCTCGCCGCTTTCCTCGACCAGACGTTCGAGTTGGGCCGTGATGGCCTTGACGTTGTCGAAGAGGATGCCGAGGTCGATGAGATTGTCGCCGACCACGGTGGAGAGCATGAAATCCAGTTGGTCGTCGCTCAGTTCCAGGCCCATGGCCCGGAGTTCGGCGGCGAATTCGCGCTTGACGGTCTCCAGGTCCGTCTCGTAGCGGGCAATGTCCGCCTGGCGGTCGGCGATGGCCTCGTCATAGTCCGCGACCGTCTTCTTGACCAGGGAGTCCGAGGGCGCGGAGACGCGCTGGCGGCGATATTCGGCCAGGTCCAGGCGGGCGCTGGCGATCTCCTGCTGGAGGACGCGGATGCGCTGCCGATGGTCCTGGGTGTTGGAGCTGGAGAGGATGGCGACGGCCTGGTCGAGGAGTTGGTCGATTTCCGCCTGGTTGCTGGCCTGGTCGTCGCCAAACCAGCGGTTCTCCGGCAGGTTGGCCTGACGTTCCTGGAGGGCGAGTGTCTCTTCCAGGGTCGGCAGGACGCCATCCCAGAGGCGGGCGAAATTGGCCTGGGGGTCCGGCCCCAGGTAGCGTCGGGTGGTGTCCCAGGCGGAGCCAGCGGTCTGCTTGGAGCCTTGCCAGAGAGTCTCGGCGCCGTGCTGGGAGCCTTCGAACCAGCGCCCGGCGCTCTCCTTGGTCCCCCGCCAGAGGTCCCCGGCCGTGCCCAGGGACTTGTCCCAGAGGGAGGGCTCCGTCATCCCCGGCATCTGGTCGCGCGCGGCGGGGGTTGTCGCGGGGACGGCGGCCGGGCCTGGGGCTTGGGCTGGATTTTGGATGGGGGTTTGCGGCTGGGCGAAGGTGAGGAGGGTCTGAACCCCAAGGACGAGGGCCAGGAGCAAGCGCGAAAGCGGTGGGTGCATGGTGGAACTCCATGACCCCGCCGGCTAGATTAGGGCGGGGGAGGGCGGATGTTCGAGATTCGACCATAATCTACATCAAGAAACCTGCCGCGGCGCGAGAGATGGGACCACATGTGGGAAAAATTGGGCTTGTTGCTTTTACTCATCGCCGCCAACGGGGCTCCGATCCTGCTGGCCTGGGCCTTGGGCCCGCTCTGGGATTGGCCCCTTGATGGCGGCCGGACGCACCCCGATGGCCGCCCCCTGCTGGGTGGGCACATCACCCTGCGGGGCCTGGCGGGAGCGGTACTGGCGACGATGGTATTGGCCTGCCTGCTTGGCCTGGGCGCGGGCCTGGGAGCCCTGATCGGCCTGCTGGCGATGGTGGGCGATGCCTTGTCTAGCTTCATCAAACGCCGCCTGGGGCTCAAACCCGGTGACAAGGCCACCGGCCTGGATCAGGTCCCCGAATCCCTTCTGCCCCTGCTGGCGGTGGCCGGGCCTTTCGGCCTGGGGTGGCTGGACATAGCCCCGATGGTGGCCGCCTTCACCCTCTTCGACATGGCGGTCTCCGGGCCCCTCTACCGGTTGCATTTACGGCGGCGGCCCTATTAAGACAAGAAAACCCTCGGCTCTGCCGTGGGTTTTGGCATGAGTATCTTGGTTCTTAATTTACAAGGCGCCGATCTTCGCCTCCTGTTCCCGCATCTTGGCGAGGGCGGCCTCCTGTTCGGCGATCTTGGCGCGTTCCTTCTGGACCACGGTGGATGGGGCCTTGTCCACGAAACTGGGATTGGCGAGCTTGGCCTGGGCACGTTCCAGATCGCTCTGGATCCGGGCTATCTCCTTGGCGAGGCGCTGGAGTTCGGCCTCCTTGTCGATGAGGCCGGCCATGGGGATGAGGACCTTCATCTCCCCGACCAGGGAGATGGCGGACTCGGGGGCGGGCTCGCCAGCGCCCAGGACCCGAATCGACGCGGCGCGGGCGAGGAAGTCCAGGTAGGGGCGGCTGGCCCCCAGCCAGGCGATATCCTGGGGGCTGGCGTTGTCGATCAGGAGCGGCAGGGGCTTGCCGGGGGGGATATTCATCTCGCCCTTGATGCGGCGCACGCCGAGGATGAACTGCATGACCCAGTTCATTTCCGCCACGGCGGCGGGGTCCGCCAGGCTGGGATCGGCGACGGGGTAGGGGGCCCGCATCAGGGTCTCCCCCTCGATACCGGCGAGGGGTTTGACCTTCTGCCAGATCTCCTCGGTGATGAAGGGCATGATGGGGTGGGCCAGGCGCAACAAGGTCTCCAGGGTCTGGACCAGGGTACGGCGGGTGCCGCGCTTGGCGGCGTCCGAACTGGCCTCGCTGGTGAGGGTGGGCTTGGACAGCTCCAGGTACCAGTCGCAGAAGTGGTTCCAGGTGAACTCGTGCAGGGCCTGGGCGGCCTGGTCGAAGCGGTAGCCGCGGATGGCCTCGTCCACGCCGGCGATGGTGGTCTGGAGGCGGTCGCGAATCCAGCGGTCGGCGGCGGAGAACTCGATGGGGCCTGTCAGGCCGCAGTCCTGGCCCTCGGTATTCATGAGGACGAAGCGCGAGGCATTCCACAGCTTGTTGCAGAAGTTGCGGTAGCCCTCGGTACGGCTGAGGTCGAACTTGATGTCGCGCCCGGTGCTCGCCAGGGCGGCGAAGGTGAAGCGCAGGGCATCGGTGCCGAAGCTGGGGATGCCGTTGGGGAAGTCGGCGCGGGTGGCCTTGGCGATCTTGTCCGCCAGGTGGGGCTGCATCATGCCGCCGGTGCGCTTGGCGACCAGGGGCTCCAGCTCGATGCCGTCGATGAGATCGATGGGATCGAGGACATTGCCCTTGGACTTGGACATCTTGTCGCCGTGGGCGTCGCGCACCAGGCCGTGGATATAGACCTCGCGGAAGGGCACGTCGCCCATGAACTTGAGGCCCATCATGATCATGCGGGCCACCCAGAAGAAGATGATGTCAAAGCCCGTGACCAGCACTGAGGTGGGGTAGAAGGCCTTCAGGCGCGAACTGTCCTCTGGCCAGCCCAGGGTGGAGAAGGGCCAGAGGGCGGAGCTGAACCAGGTGTCCAGCACGTCCGGGTCCTGGGTCAGGGGGAAGTCGGCGGCCAGGCCATGGCGGGCGCGGACCTCGGCCTCGGAGCGGCCCACATAGATGTTGCCCTCGCCGTCGTACCAGGCCGGGATGCGGTGGCCCCACCAGATCTGGCGACTGATGCACCAGTCCTGGATGTTGCGCATCCACTCGAAATAGGTGTTCTTCCAGTTGGCGGGGACGAAGCGGATGCGACCGTCCTCGACGGCGGCGATGGCCGGCTCCGCCAGGGGCTGAATGCGCACGTACCACTGGTCGGTGAGGTAGGGCTCGATGACGGCGTTGGAACGGTCGCCACGGGGCACCATGAGCTTGTGGTCGCGCAGGCCGGCGAGCAGCCCCAGGCCCTCCAGGTCGGCGACGATGCGCCGACGGGCCTCGTAGCGATCCAGGCCGACATAGGCCGCCGGGATCAGGTCACCCTCCTCCGGGGCGTTGGCGCGGATGGCGGCGTCCGGGGTCAGGATATTGACGAGGCCGCCGTGGGGCTGATCGGCGATGGCGTTCTCGTCGCGATGCCGCAGCCAGACGGCGTGGTCGCTGAAGTCGTGGGCGGGCGTGATCTTGACGCAGCCGGTGCCGAAGGCGGGATCGGCGTGCTCGTCGGCGATGATGGGGATGCGCCGGCCGGTGAGAGGCAACTCCACCAACTCGCCGATCAGGTGTCTGTAGCGCGGGTCCTCGGGATTCACGGCCACGGCACAGTCGCCGAGCAGGGTTTCGGGTCGGGTGGTGGAGACCACCAGGTGACCGGTGCCATTGGTGAGGGGGTAGCGCATGTCCCACATGTGTCCGGCCTCCTCCTCGGACAGCACCTCCAGGTCCGAGACGGCGGTGTGCAGCACCGGGTCCCAGTTGACCAGGCGCTTGCCGCGATAGATGAGGCCTTCCTCGAAGAGGCGCACGAAGACCTCGCGCACCGCCGCCGACAGGCCCTCGTCCATGGTAAAGCGCTCGTGCTCCCAGTCCAGGGAGGCGCCCATGCGCCGCAGTTGGCGGGTGATGGTGCCGCCGGATTGCTCCTTCCAGGCCCAGACGCGCTTAATAAAGGCGTCGCGGCCTAGGTCATGGCGGGTCTTGCCCTCCTTTTCCAGGAGGCGCTCGACGACCATCTGAGTGGCAATGCCCGCATGATCGGTGCCTGCCTGCCAGAGGGTGGGCTCGCCGCGCATGCGGTGGTAGCGGATCAGGGCATCCATGATGGTGTCCTGGAAGGCGTGGCCCATGTGCAGGCTGCCGGTGACGTTCGGCGGCGGGATCATGATGCAGTAAGGGTTTTCGCCCGCGGCGGCGGGGGCAAAGTAGCCCCGTTCCTCCCAGGTCCGATACCAACCTTGTTCCAAGGCCTGGGGGTCGTAGTTCTTGTCGAGCATGATTGAAGGTAAGCGAGGTGGGCCGGCGGAAAGATGGCAAAAGTATAACCGATCGGCTGGGGGCATTGGGGGGGCCGGATCGTCACCTTCCGGTAGCTTTCAGGTGCAATACTGGCATTATTTTCCGCCGCGACATGCCGGGTGAACCGGTTTGGATGTACCATGCCCGGCACTCAGGCGGAGACTATGGCAGTCCCCTTGGGTCCCTGGCTGATACCCGTTGGCGCTGGGACATCGCCGGTTTGCCCACCCGGACACCCTCTGCTTTTTGCCCCTGCTCATTTCATAATCTTCAATCCATTAGAGGTAAACGACGCGATGGACACCCAGGCCAAGAAACACGTTTTCGCCTTCGAGGAAGGCAATGGCAAGGACAAAAAGCTCTTGGGCGGCAAGGGCGCCAATCTGTGCGAAATGACCCAGCTTGGGCTGAATGTCCCGCCCGGCTTCGTCATTTCCACCGATGCCTGCCTCGAATACCTGGCCTCGCCCTCGCGAACCCTCCCCGACGGGGTCATGGACGAGGTCCATCGCCAAATGAAGGCCATGGAGACCAAGACGGGCAAGGGCTTCGGCAATCCGGATAATCCCCTCCTGGTGTCGGTGCGCTCGGGTTCGGCCATGTCCATGCCGGGCATGATGGATACTATCCTCAATCTCGGTCTCAACGCCGATACCCTGCGGGGTCAGATCCAACAGACCGGTGATGATCGCTTCGGCTATGACGCCTATCGCCGCTTTATCCAGCTCTTCGGCAAGGTGGCCCTGGGGGTCCCGGATGAGCTTTTCGACAAGCAGTTCGAAACCGTCAAGCACAAGGCCAAGGTCAAGGAGGACGTCGATCTCTCCGCCACCGATCTCCAGGAGATCAGCGAGCGATTCGTCAAGGTGGTGGAGGAGTACACCGGCAGGCCTTTCCCGGCGGACCCCTTCGATCAACTCGAGATCGCCATCAAGGCCGTTTTCAATAGCTGGATGGGTCGCCGCGCCGTCGATTACCGCCGCCAGTTCAACATCACGCCCGATCTGGCCAATGGTACCGCCGTCAACGTGGTGACCATGGTCTTTGGTAACCGGGGCGATGACTCCGCCACCGGCGTGGCCTTCACCCGCAACCCCGGCACCGGCGAGAACAAGCTGTATGGCGAGTATCTGGTCAATGCCCAGGGCGAGGACGTGGTGGCTGGTATCCGTACCCCCAAGCCCATTGATCACATGGCCGTCGAGATGCCCCGCATAGCCAAGGAACTGGAAGAACTGCGCGCCAAGCTGGAGACCCATTACCAGGAGGTCCAGGACTTTGAGTTCACCATCGAGCGCGGCCAGTTGTTCTGCCTCCAGACCCGCAACGGCAAGATGAACGCCCAGGGCATGGTGCGCTCTTCGGTGGAGATGGTTGGCGAAGGGCTCCTCACCCAGGAACAGGCCTTGCTGCGCATCCAGCCCGAGTTGCTGGAACAGATGCTCTTCCCCCGTCTGGACCCCGCCCATCGCGCCGTGGCGGTGGCCCAGGGCCTGCCAGCCTCGCCGGGTGCCGCCTGTGGCATCGCCATTTTCGACGCCGACCGCGCCGAGCAGATGGGACGCGACCTGGGGCAGAAGGTGATTCTGATCCGCGAGGAGACCAAGCCCGAGGATATCCATGGCTTCTTCGCCTCCCAGGGTATCTTGACCTCCCGAGGTGGCAAGACCTCCCATGCCGCCGTGGTGGCGCGTGGCATGGGCAAGCCCTGCGTAGCCGGCGCCGAGGGCATCAGCGTCGATGTCGCCCGCCGCGAGGCCTATGTGGGCGAAACCAGCTTCCGCGAGGGTGACCTCATCACCATCGACGGCACCACCGGCAAGGTCTATCTGGGCGAGATCCCGACGGTGGAGCCGGACTTCACCAACGAGCTTAACGTCCTCCTCGACTGGGCGGACAAGGTGGCCCGGCTCAAGGTCATGGCCAACGCGGATACCCCGGACGATGCCCGTCGCTCCCTCAAGTACGGCGCCGTCGGCATCGGCCTGGCCCGCACCGAGCGCATGTTCAACGACGTGGAACGCCTGCCCATCGTCATCGAGATGATCGTGTCGGAGACCCCGGAACAGCGCCAGGCCGCCCTGGACAAGCTGCTGCCTCTGCAGCGCAAGGACTTCCGCGAGCTGTTCGAGGTGATGTCCCCCTATCCGGTGACCATCCGTCTGCTGGACCCGCCCATCCACGAGTTTCTGCCCAACGAGAACCAACTGGAGCGTGACCTGTCCGAGCTGCGCCAACTGGCCGCCACCACCCGTGGCCTGGCGGTCCTGGCGGGTACCATGGGGCTGCTGCACGCCAGTGATCATGCCCGCCAAGAGGTCAATGCCATGCGCCAGATGGTCGATCCGACGATGGTGGAGGACGCCATCGCCAAGAAGGAGACTATGCTGCGCAAGGTGCGCGCCCTCTACGAGACCAACCCCATGCTGGGCCATCGCGGTGTCCGTCTGGGTATCACCTTCCCCGAGATCTATCAGATGCAGATCCGCGCCATCCTGGAGGCGGCGGCGGAGTGCTCGCGCATGGGCATCGAGGTCCATCCCCAGATCAAGGTGCCCCAGGTCTGCACGGCCCAGGAACTGCGCAAGGTCAAGTCCTGGGTGGATGCCATCCACACCGAGGTGGCGGAGCATTATGGCTACCCCGTGAGCTTTAAGTTCGGCACCATGATCGAGGTGGTGCGGGCCTGCATGCGCGCCGAGTCCCTGGCCGAGGAGGCGGAATTCTTCTCCTTTGGCACCAATGACCTGACCCAGGCGACCTTCTCCTTCTCCCGGGAGGACGCGGAGAACAAGTTCCTGCCCCTCTACAACAACTCCGGCATCCTCCAGGACAACCCCTTCGAGGTGTTGGACGTCAAGGGCGTGGGCAAGTTGATGAAGTTGGCGGTGGATTGGGGCCGAGGGGTTCGGCCGGGCATGCACGTCGGCATCTGTGGCGAACATGGCGGCCATCCCGCCTCCATCGCCTTTTGCCAGGAGGCGGGCCTCGACTATGTGAGCTGCTCGGGCCCCCGGGTCCCGGTCGCGCGCCTGGCCGCCGCTCACGCCGCCTTGAAGGCCTGATCGCGTTAAAGCCTCTGGCCAGAAGGATCTGGCCGGAAATTTCGCCCAAAAAACTCGGGCCGAAGTCAACTTCGGCCCGAGTGACTTAAAGCGGAGGGCGTGACCTTCCCGCGCTATTGCCTGAAATCAGCGCATCCCTTCCAACACCGCGATTCTCTCCTCCAAGGGCGGGTGGCTCATGAAGAGCCGCTTGATGCCATCGCCAATACCGCCGCTGATGCCGAAGGCCGCGAATTCGCCCGCTGGCAAATCACGCGGCTCGTGGACGCGCTGCAGGGCACGCAGGGCCGACGCCATCTTATTGCGGCTGGTCAGGTCGGCCCCGCCCTTATCGGCCCGAAACTCGCGCTGGCGCGAGAACCACATCACGATCATGGTCGCCAGGATCGACAGCAACACCTGAGCCACCATGGAGACGATGAAATAGGCCGGTCCATGTCCCTGCTCCGTCTTGAAAATGACCCGATCCACGAAGTGGCCGATGATGGTGGACAGGAAGACCACGAAGGTGTTCACCACCCCCTGCACCAGGGTCAAGGTCACCATGTCGCCATTGGCCACATGGCTGATTTCATGACCCACCACCGCCTCCACTTCATCACGGTTCATCTGTTGCAGCAGGCCCGTGCTCACCGCCACCAGGGCGTCGTTACGGTTCCAGCCGGTGGCGAAGGCGTTGGGGTCCGGGGAGTCGAAGATGCCTACCTCCGGCATCTTGATGCCGGCGGCCTGGGACTGGCGCTCCACGGTGGTCATCAGCCACTGCTCGAAGGGGGTGGAGGGGCTGTCGATGATCTGGACGCCCATGGAGCGCTTGGCCATGCCCTTGGACATCAGGAGGGAAATGATCGACCCGGAGAAGCCGATCAGCGCCGCCCAGACCAGGACGGCCGACAGATTCAGATCAACACCGTTAGCCTGCAATAGACCCTCGAAACCCAGCAGCTTGAAGACGAGGCTGATGACCACGAGTACGGCGATGTTAGTCGCGAGGAATAGAAAGATGCGTTTCATGTCGTTGTTCACTCTTGTGGCAAAGGGGCGGGCGGTTGCCGGGCCCGGTTCCGATGGGCGGCGCGCCGCCGCCCTTACCGACGATTCTGCCGGAAGATCTGGGTCCCACGCCATCCTCTGGGACCAAAAACTCGGGTTCGGGTTCGAGTTCGGGAAAAAAGGCTGGACAGGTTTAGGGGGCCTCTATAAAATTATCGCTCTCGATTGATTTGGGGCCATAGCTCAGCTGGGAGAGCGCAACACTGGCAGTGTTGAGGTCGGCGGTTCGATCCCGCCTGGCTCCACCAAATCCTGGATTGTTAGCCGTAGGCTAGCCCTTCAGCCCCTTGCAAGCCCTCGACTGGTCATCACACCCTTCAAAGTCCCCATCGTCTAGAGGCCTAGGACACCGCCCTTTCACGGCGACAACCGGGGTTCGAATCCCCGTGGGGACGCCATTTCCAATGACTTACGTTGTCGCAGGGACGCGATTGACTTAGCACACCTTAGCACGTTGCAGCGTAGCCTAAATCGACAGGGCGCGGACCGCTTCCTGTGGGTGCCCCGGGGCCAGGTGGGCGTAGCGCTCTGTCGTCCGGTAGCTGGCGTGCCCGGCCAGGATTTGGACCGTGCGCAACGGCACGCCGGCCTGGACCAGGTGTGACACGTAAGTGTGCCGCAGGCAGTGGATGTGCCCGTCGACTTCGGCACGGATGGCCGTGCGGTCAAAGGCGCGCGATAGGCTCTCCGGCCTGATCCGCAGTAGCACAAATAGCACGTCGCTGCGTAGCTCCTGAAGTGCCTGCCCGGCGCCATCCGATATGGGCACCACCCGCCACCGCCCGCTTTTGGTCCGTGCTTGGGCATCGGACAGGATGCGAATCTCCTTCCGCCCGACATCGGCCCAGCGCAAGTCCCCAATCACCGTCAGGCGCTGGGCGTCGTCCCGATAGAGAAAGCGCTCGCAGTGGAGGTTGATGGCCTTGTCCGTCGCGATGCGCCGGGCGATGTAGGCCAGGGCGCTGGCGATCTCCGGCAGGGAGCGCTCCGCCTCCTCGTTATTCCAATGACTCTCGCTGCCGGCCATGGAGAGCGAAGCGCAGGCCGGTAGTCCCCGGTAGGCGCGGGCGTCTGGCCGGCGTGGCGGAGGGGCGAAGTCCCGAAGCCGCAGAGGCCAGATGCCCGCGCATCCGGCACGCCGTCAAGCCATGCGTCGTCGGGTTATGGCGTAGTCCGACCGCCCCCAACGGGGCACGTCGTGACGCAGCCGTGGCCCGGAGCGGGGCGAGCCGGGGCCTCAGGGTTGTCGCCGAGCGCCAGGCGCAAGGGGGACTGGGGTGTCCCGTTTCGCATCCTGAGCACGGCGACACTCCGATGATTCTCAGGGCCACGCGATCTTCCTCTGGGTTATGGGATTATTTCAGCCATTTTACTGGGGATGACCTGGGGCCGGTGGCCGACTGGCCGCCCGGGGCACCCGGGCCAGGCGCCACGAGGCCAGGGCCTGGCTCCAGAATTCCGCCGGGTTCAGGGGTGGTTCCACAAACGCTTGCTGGCCGAGAAAGGCCCAGGCCTGGAGTAAGGTGGGGACGGGATTCCTCGAATCGACGGGGCCGGCGGCATCGGGGTTGCGAACCGTGGTCGCGGCCCCGTACGGGTGCATCAGCGAATTGGTGGCGCCGGGGTGTGGTGTGTCAGTTCCTCGATCTCAGGGGGCTGTCGGCCTTCGTTGGCGCCGCCTACGGCAGTCACCCGGTGTTCCATGCCGAGTTGGAGCAGCAGATCATCGCCGGTGCCGCCGAGCAGCGTGCGCAGTTGGCCCAGGACATGCCCCATCGCACCTTGACCCTCGCCGAAGATGAAACCTGGCAGGACGGGATGCGGCTGGTCGCCCTGGATCCGGTCTCGGGCTTCATCCTGGTGGAGCAGGTCGCCGAGTCGCGCTCGGCGGCGGCCTGGACGCAGGCCCTGGCGCAAGGGCTCGACGGACTCAACGTCACCGTAGCGCAAGGTACCAACGATGCAGCCAAGGGGTTGGCAAGAAGATTAGCGACTCGATCAGCTCAAACTGTGGGGCTGATCGGCCACCGGCTGGTGGCCCAAGAACCGCGGGGCCGTGCTAGCGCCCCGCCTAGCCGCTTCTGGCGGCTCACAAACAAAAGCCCCCGGATCTGCCGGGGGATGCGGAACATGTCAACCTGTTTTGGACACCGGAGATAAAAGTTAACGTATTTTCCGCTCCTTCGCTGCGGTGAGGGTCGGAAAGTTCACGGCGCGTGCTTCA
>JBATOB010000459.1:0-5266 GCA_049290655.1 Chromatiaceae bacterium
GTATTAGCCCTCGCCACGGCCGCCGCGGTAGCCGTGGCGGCCGCCGCCGGTGGCAAGGACCAGGTCGCGGCCGAGCTTGTCTGTTTTTCCTCGGCCACCATGTCGGGGGTGTCCACCATGGAATACGACGGGCGGCTTTCCCGCGCGGCATTCGTGATCGACTCGGGGGCTGAAGTATCCGCTGGCGCGGCGGTATCTCTCATACTACCAATGGGCGGTAGCGCGTTGGCAATACGTGGTCCAGCCTCGTGCCAGGAGTTTTGCAGGATCGAGAGCGAGTGCGTCAGCTCGTTGCGATAGGTCTCGGTATAGTCACGACGCACTTCCTTGTCGGTGCCGCGCGCGGTCACTGCCTCGGCGCCCAATTGCACATTTACGCCGCCGGAGCGGTCGAAAAAGTCTGTCCGAACCTCGATAACCGGCGGCAATGGCCCCCGAGAAGCCCCGGGTGCAAGATTTTCCGCCGCGGCATCGTCAAGATTGCGTTGCAGAATCAAGCTGTCGCGGCCAGCTTTCTGGATCTCCCAACCCTGAGTCACCGCCGCGCCCATGGCCGCGCCCCGGACCTGCTGAATATTGCCACCGGAGAAGAACATACTGGGTTTATGCGGGTCGGGGACCGCTGTCTGCGACATCGCATCTTCCGAATTCGTGTATTGCCCCGATCTCGGCGACGAGGCGCATCCCGCCAGGACTAGCCCAAGACTGCATAAAGTCAGTAAATTCAATAAGCCACGCAAGTTCAACGATGATTCCTCTCTTGTCAGTCTATCTGATTACGGATGCCCAGGGTCCGTGCCAGTTTGATGTGCGAATCTTATCACGATGGCAGTGCCTTAGTTCCGGCTCGTCCACCAGCCTCCCGGACCAAAGGGGGGATCCGGCCAGTCGGCGCTTGGCTTGGTGGCTAATTAAGCCCGCCAGATTGCGCATAATGTGTATTATGTAAAGTAAAGTATGGGGCCCATTCCATTGCCACCCCGTGCCGGGTGATCCCGCTTTTCTCTTGTGAGGGTTTATCGTGATTCGGGTCACGCGGGATCTGACCTGGCTCTTTCCCAGGCGTCAAGGTCGAAAACAGCGAGTGCGTTGTGGCTGGTTTGCGCCGCGAGATACTCAGGGTCCTGGCCACGCACCTGGGAAAGCGCTAACAACACATCGGGTAAGTAGGCGGGACTGTTGCGTTCACCCCGATGGGCGGCAACGGTCAGGTCCGGGGCGTCCGTCTCCAGCACTAGGGCATCAAGGGGTAAGGCCTTGGCCAGGGCGCGCAGGCGGCTGGATCGCTCGAAGGTCAACATGCCACCAAAACCCAGCTTGAAGCCCAGATCGAGATACTGGTGGGCCTGCTGAATACTGCCACTAAAGGCATGGGCGATGCCGCCCCTGACCCGGATACGGCGCAAACAGTCAATGACTGGGTCGTGGGATTTGCGGGCATGAATCACCACCGGCAACTCGGCATGGGCGGCCAGTTTGAGCTGTTCCTCGAACAGGACCTGCTGGCGAGCCCGATCCAGATCGGGAAGGAAAAAATCCAGGCCGATCTCCCCTACCGCCACCGGTCGGACGGTGGCAATGAGTCGTTCCAGTTCGATCAGGTCCTCGGCTTGGTGCCGTTCAAGAAAAACGGGATGCAGGCCCAAGGCCGGAAAGAGTCCTTCCTCGCGTCGACAAAGGTCGATAAGTCCTTGCCAACCAGCGGCATGTATCCCAGGTACCAGGATGCGATTGACTCCGGCGGCCCGGGCCTGAGCCAGTACCTGGTCCCGATCCAGGTCAAACTCGGCGACGTCCAAGTGGCAATGCGTGTCGATCAGCATGGGTCTTCCAAGGGGTCTGGCTCGGGGTGGGTCAGCACCCTGCCCCACCCTCGATTTCAGTTCGGGAGGCCTGGGCGGCTACCAGATCAAGTCATCCGGAATCTGGTAGGCCGCATAGGGATCATCCTCCGCCAGGTCCTGTCCGCCTCGCACCTCGGGGTGATTAAGAACCAGCACCAGAGAGGCATGCCGGGTCATTAAGTTCTCGGCGACCTCGCGGGGAACCAGTTCTGTCTCCGCATCCTGGCGTACCAGCGCTAGCCGGCCCGAGACCAGGGCTCGTTGTTGTTCAGCGGTCACATAGATACGTCGTAGCCGCTCTCCGTCCTGAAAGTTGAAGGCGATGTCGCCACCCGTGCGAGCTAGTCGATGAGAATGAATGAGTTGGCGTATGGAGTTCTCTTGTTCCCGACGCCTAATCTCTTCCTGGCGCTTAAGATTGAGTTCACGATCGCGCCTGGCCTTTTCGGCTGCCTCCTCTTGAACCCGCTGCCGAATCTCCTCCTGGGCCTTAGGATTACCCTGTGACTGCCTGTTTTCCTTGCGCTTGTCAGTCTTGGTCTGCTTGAGCTTCTGAGTGTTGACCAGACCTGCCTTCAGTAACTGGTCTTGGAGCGAATTAGCCACCTGTATATCCCCCGGATAGGTCAAAAGCCAAGCATCCCCTGGTCGGGAGCGGATGGATAGGAGGATGTAACAGTCGGGCCCTGTCGCGCAAGCCCAAGCCACTCCACCTGTTGGCCAGGCCGGGCCAAGGGCCTGAAGCCTGGCTATAAGCGTCGGCAAAAGATTCACGATGCCGCGAACCGCCGAGGGGGTTAAAATCCCCCCCGTCATGACTTTCAATCCGACCCTCGATAGGAGCCCCTTATGAGATCCGCCGCTTGCGCCCTTGCTCTAGCCGCTGTTTGCGCCCCCCTGGCCGCCGCCGAGCCCATCACCATCGGCTATGTCGATATGCAGCGGGTCATCGAGGAGAGCAAGCTGGGCAAGCAAGCCTTCGCCGCCCTCCAGGAAAAATATGCCGCACCCCAGGCGGCCCTGGAAAAGGAAGAAAAGGGCATCCTCCAACTTCAGCAAAGCCTCGCTCGCGATGGCGCCCTCATGAGTCAGGCCGAGCTTGACAAGCGTAAGGCGGAGTTTCAGGAGCGGGTGAGCCAAATCCAGCGCAAGGCAGCCCAAGCCCAGCAGGAACTGTCCCAAGACCAGGCCAAACTGGGCGGCGGTATCATCAAGCCGGCCCAAGAGATCATCACCGAGTTGGGCAAGGAAAAGAAGCTGACCGCCATCTTTGAGCGTAGTCAGAGCGGCTTACTCTATGTGGAGGCTGACAAGAATCTTACCGATGAGGTAATCAAGCGGTTGGATGTCAAGTCACCCAAGGCGGCCGCGCCGGCCAAGGATGCGAAGGATGCCAAGCCCGCGAAAGATGCTAAGCCAGCCAAAGATGCTAAACCAGCCAAGGATGCCAAGGACGCGAAGCCCACTAAGGGCAACTAATCACAACCAGGGTTTGCGGCAGCGAGCGGGCGGCAGCCTTCCTTCCCGACAATCCTGGCGTTTGGACCCGGGTCGCCCTGCTGCTGCGATTGGACAACGCTATCCACCACATCTTTCCCTACAGCGCGCGCTCCGCGAACCTCTGGGTTACTTACCTCGCCCAACCCGCGTTGCTCCAACCAGACGCCGCTGGCGATGATGCTGGCGGGTGGGCTCGATGGCATCCGCCGGATAGAGAGATCGGTGGACAATCTGGACCCCTTGACGTTAGCAAGATCGGATTTGCTAAAAAAAGCCGTATATTAAACAGATATTTTAATGCTTAAATATCGTATTCTACCGGTCACGCCTTACCAGCAAAACTGCACCCTCTTCTGGTGCGACCAGACCGCCGAGGCCGCCCTTGTCGATCCTGGCGGGGACCTGGAACGTCTCCTAGACCTCATCGACAAGAGTGGCGTATCCCTCACCAAGATTCTGCTGACCCATGGCCATCTCGATCACGTCGGCGCGGCTGGCTCCTTGGCGGCACGGTTGGGGGTACCCATTCTGGGGCCCCACCCCGATGACGAGTTTTTGCTCCGTGCCCTGCCCGGTCAGTGCGCCACCTTTGGCTTCCCGCCCATCGAGCCCTTCAGCCCGAATCAGTGGCTGGAAATGGGGGACAAGATTGCGCTGGGCGAAAGCGAGTTCGAAGTCCTCCACTGCCCAGGCCACACCCCTGGACATGTCGTTTTCTACTCCGCCGCGGATCGGCTCGCCCAAGTCGGCGACGTCCTCTTTCAGGGCTCCATTGGCCGTACCGACTTCCCGCGCGGGAACCATCGGGATCTGATCGCCTCGATCCGCAACCATTTGTTTCCACTAGGTGATGACCTGCGGTTCATCCCTGGACATGGGCCCATGTCCACTATCGGCGACGAGCGACGCGGCAACCCCTTCGTGGGCGATGCTGTTTTCCACCGGGCAAACCGGGTATAGCCAGCCATGTTCGCCCTGGCATGCCAGGGCTTGGCGCGTTTCCTACACTTCAGGAGCTACCATGATCTTCACGCGATTCTTCTCCCGTCGCCGGCAAGTAACCGCCACTCCTGATATTGCCAAGCCGTCCAGCGCGGATGAAGGGCCCAGACATCTCCAAGCCTATCGCCGCCTCACCAACCTGGAGGAGCTGCGCACCCTGGCCCAAGGGGATCCCGACGCCGAGATTCGCGAGGTCGCCGCCGTGCGATATCGCCAACTCCTGTGTGGGCAAGAGGCGCCGCCCTTGGACCTGACGTTGCGAAAGGCCGAGGTCGGCAGTCTCGATGATCAGTCCACTCTGGCTCATGTTGCCGCCGAGGCCAAGGAAGTGGAGATCCGCCTGACCGCTATCGAACGTCTGACCGATCAAGCCGCGCTTACCAGCCGCGCGCTAGGCGACGCGGCGACGGCTGTTCGTACCGCCGCCGCCCAGAGACTGCGGGATCGGGAGGCCCTGGAACGGGTGGCGCGAGACATCGGCAAAAAGGACAAGCATGTCTACCGGTTGGTCCATACCCGCCTGAGGGAACTGGCCGAACGGGAGGGGCGCCCCGCCCGGGCGCGCGCTCGGTGCCAGGACTTGTGCACCAAGCTTGAATCCCTGGGGCGCTTCGAAAACTGGAGCCAGGATCGGGCCCTGCTGGATCTGCTCGACCGTCAATGGAGCGAGATCGCGGAACAAACGGATCAGGATGGATGGGATCGTTACGCCCGTGAGCGTGAGCGCTTTCTGGTGGCTTACGAGTCCCACCTGCAATCCCAATCCAGTCAGGTCGCCCTCGCCGAGGCCGAGACCGCCAACCTGTCCGCACGGGAGGTCCTGATCACGGCACTGGCCCCCTGCCTCGAAATCTCGGACGAGGGGCTGCTGCGTGAGCATCTCCAGGACATCAGGTCCAGTTGGGAAGCCCTGGGCCACC
>JBATOB010000460.1:0-4096 GCA_049290655.1 Chromatiaceae bacterium
AGTTTGCTCAGCGAGAAAGTAGCGCTGATTCAATATTTTTATTTCTCCCCTCCTGTTTTCATAAGAGAATAAAATGAAAAGCTCCTTTTGCTCATTGCTTGTGTCGATTTTGACTTTTTCATCGTTATCTCTTGCTCAAGCGCCAGCTAGCAAGCCGATTTCTTATGATCCTGTTAACCTAAGCGAGTCAGTAGCAAGAATTGATATAAAGGACGATAAAGCTATTATTAAGGCAGCTGGCGTGCCAGTTAACCGAACGACTAGTAGCACGGACGACAAGGGGGAACCCAAAAAAATTCATGTCTTTGGTACTGGTTCTTTAACATTACAGATAGAGTTAAGTCGAACTCAAATTATCATAGGCTGGATTGCTGCTAACGACACCGATGAAGCTTTAACAAAAGGCATTAAAAACGTAAAAATCGCTCAACGTTTAGCTCGCTCTCTGCTTGGGATAGATGGCGGACGATTAGTTGATCGCGTAATGACAGGGTATACTCTGAGAGGAGATACTTTAATCGAAGGATATAGAGTATCATCTGCATCATGTGCTGGCGGATCTGTCTGCCTTATTAAGATACACCGATAATCTTAGAGGCTGTCTAGGAATCAATTTATGTTAGAAATTCAATTGACGGCCAATTTCTAGTGCGTCTGATTATTGCAGATTTGTCTAAGTAGCAATCGGCCAGAGGCGAGATAAACCTGTGCCTCGCTCGAAAAGGGTTTGCGTTCGTAATCTCTAACAGGCCGTTGAGAAATCCTGCCGACCAATGGGGCGCGTGAGATAATGTCCGCCTAGCCCTGATCCATCGGAAGCACCCGCATGCGCGGAGAAGCCAAACGGCAAAGCAGTCTGTTCAGGTACGTGAGTTTGGAGCAGCGGGTGCCGCGCGACCACCCGCTGCGCAAGATGCGCCTGTTCGTCGATGGGGTGCTGCTGAGCATGAACGAGCGCCTGGAGGCGGCCTACGCCAAGCGTGGGCGGCCCTCCATTCCCCCGGAATTTCTGCTGCGGGCACGGCTGATCCAGATCCTCTACAGCGTGCGCTCGGAGCGCCAGTTGGTCGAACAGCTCGACTTCAACCTGCTGTTCCGCTGGTTCGTGGGGCTGGAGATGGATGATGCGGTCTGGGACCACTCCAGCTTCACCCGCCACCGCGAGCGGTTGGTGGATGAAGGCATGGCGCGGGCCTTCTTCGAGCAGGTGCGGGCCCTGGCCGAGTGGCAGGACCTCATCTCCGATGAGCACTTCAGCGTCGACGGCACCTTGATGGCGGCTTGGGCCTCGCACCAGCGCATCCAGCCCCGCGATCCCGAACCGCGCCCGCCCCCGAGCGGTGAAGGGCGCAACGCCGAGGTCGACTGCCACGGCGCACGGCGCAGCAACCAGACCCACGCGAGCCTCACCACCCTGACGCGCCGTCCTACCGCAAATCCGACCACACCCCGGCGCCGCTCTCTCACATGGGGCATCTGCTCATGGAAAACCGCCACGGGCTGATCGTCGCTGTCGAGACCACCCAGGCCACCGGCACCGCCGAGCGCGCGGCGGCGCTCACGTTGCTCACGCGCAGCGCCCCGCGGGCCAAGAGCCTGGGGGCTGACAAGGGCTACAACACCGGCGCCTTCGTCGCGGCCAGCCGATGGCTTCGGGTCACCCCGCACGTGGCGGCCAAGCGCCAGGGCTCGGCCGTGGATGGGCGCACCACCTGACACCAGACCTACCAAGTCTCCCTGCGCCTCCGCAAGCGCATCGAGTCGCTCTTCGGGTGGCTCAAGACCGTCGGGGACTGGCGCAAGACCAAGCCCAAGGGCACTGCCAAGCTCGCCGGGCAGAACCTGCTCGGGGCGGCGGCCTACAACCTGGTGCGCCTGGCCACTCTCAACGGCGGGTGGGATGCGCGTCATGTCTGAGGGGTACGTGTGCCCGCACATCGCCCTCGGGCGCAATGCGGGCCCCCATGCCAGGCTGAAACGCCGCGTTCGAGCCACCGCGGGCCTTTGAGGCCCGTTTCCGGCTCGGATTTTCACCCCGGACGATGGGTAAGGGGAATCAAACAAGTCTTTCTCAACGGCCTATTAAAGAGCGAAAAAGCATTGATTACTAAAATCAGGTTTACATTTCATTTGGGGCGGTGACATGGCCAAATGAACAAGACATAGCCCCCGAGACGTTGCGATCGGAGTTACAGATCATTGAGATGGAGAGTCCCGCGGCGAAGAGAACCTCAATCCCGGTCGCCTCCAGCGGACCCCTCTCCGCCTAGCGGGCTCGGTTGTGACTCCGGCGGCAACAACTCAAGGATTCTTCAAGGCTATGTCTGCATTATGTGTTGGTCTCCCATGATCGCCAGGCCCAGCAACAGCGAGGGGGTCAGAGTTGTGGCGAAACGCTCCAGGCAGCGGCGCCATCCAAGGTAGTTGGGCAGGTACTTGGTGGCGACGCCGTGGAAGCGGGACATCCAGCCCTTGAGTCGGCCGTGGTAGGCATTGACGTTCTGAATGTGAAAGGCGTGGTTGATGACGCGGATGCCAGCGCTGAGGTTGACGGGGGTATGGGCCATGTGGGCCCGTTCGGCAAAGCAGTGGTAGACGGCGGCGCTGTCGGAACACAGCACGGCATCCGGATCAAGGACGGGCTCCAGGACGGCGGAAACCGCCGCAGTGTCGGCTTTGGGGAGAACGGCATCGGTGGTGGCGGTACTGCGGTCGCGCACGACCAGCACGGGAATTTGCTCGTCGGACAGGCCGCGCTGGTGGGCGGTACCCCCGCGCTGACGCGGTGGGCGCGGCAGATCGCGCTCCCCCTTGTGGGATTCGAGGAAGTAGGTCTCCGTGGCTTCCACGATACCGTGCAGGTGTGCCGGCTTGACCTCGGCTGGCAGCGTAAGAAACCGGTGTCGCCACCGAAACGAGGTGTTCTTATGCACACCGCAGCGGCGTGCCGCGGCGCGCACCGTGTCCCCGTCGATGAGAGCCTGGGCATACTCCGGCCAGCACGCGCGATGCCGCAACCGCGCCAGCGGCGTTCTGGTCAGAGGATTGAAGGTCCGGCCGCAGGCGGCGCAGCGAAAGCGCGGCAAGCCACCGGCGCTGCCCCAGCGCCCACACGGAGTATGACGACAGTGCGGGCAGGCCGGGTTGGGATCGAGAACTTCCGTGAGAGGACTTGGCGCTGGTCGCTCGTCGCGCAACCCCTCGACAGTTCGCTGACGCTGCGTGGGTGTCAGCTCCTTGGCTTTCGACAGCCAGCTACGGAATGCTTTGGCAAACATAACGGCTACCCCCATGTATTCCATTCACATCATAAGGATAGCTGCTGTCAACAGTTAACGCAGACATAGCCTTCTTCAAAGTATCCAGTGCCCCCAAGGCCCGCCGGCGGGCGAAGTCGTGATCGACAAAGGGCTCGGGATAGTCCACCCCCAGCCGGACGCCAGCGGCGGCGAGGCTGGCCGGGTTGGCGGCGAAGGGAGCGTAAATGTCTTTATCGGACAGGTGGCGAAGTTCCGGCAGCCAGCGGCGGGCGTAGTCACCGCCGGGATCAAATTTCTGGCCCTGGAGCACAGGATTGAAGATCCGGAAATAGGGGGCGGCATCGGCGCCGCAGCCGGCGACCCATTGCCAACCGCCGGCGTTGTTGGCGAGATTGGCGTCCACCAGGGTGTCCCAGAACCAGTCCTGGCCCTGTTGCCAGGGCACCAGCAGATGCTTGACCAGGAAGGATGCCGTCACCATCCGCACCCGGTTGTGCATCCAGCCGGTGTGCCAGAGCTCCCGCATCCCGGCGTCCACCAGGGGATAGCCGGTCTGGCCCCGGGTCCAGGCCCTGAAGGCCTCTCCGTCATCGCGCCAGGGAAAATCCGCGAAACGGGGATTGAAAGGCTGCTCCGGGAGCTGGGGCCACTGATGGAGCAAGTGATGGCAGAACTCGCGCCAGCCCAACTCCCGCAGAAAGGCATCCCCGCCCCGGGTGGTGGCGGCCTCCGTTGACTGGACCCCGCGCACGGCCTGCCAGACCTGGCGCGGCGAGATCTCGCCGAAGTGCAGATGGGGGGAGAGGCGGGAGGTGCCGGGCCGGCCCGGTTGGTCG
>JBATOB010000461.1:0-1936 GCA_049290655.1 Chromatiaceae bacterium
GTGTAGTGCCATAATATTCCATGGCCGTATTGACTGGCCCTGGCCAAGGGTCTAAGGTTCGGCGATGTTCATCCGCCGCACCACGATCAAGAGCCGGGAGTCGGGCGAGCCCTATTACACCTACCGCCTGGTCGAGTCGGTGCGCGTGGCAGCGGGCGTACGCCAGCACACGGTGCTCAATCTCGGGCGCGACTTCGGGGTGCCCCGGCCGCAATGGGGGCCCCTGGCCCAGCGCATCGAGGCGCTACTGGGGGGCCAGTTGGATCTGATCGCCGATGGCCTGGATGGACAGTGGGAGGCGATAGCCCAGCGGTATGCGGCGCGCATCGTCAGCCGCCGCGGCACAGTGGTTGTGGAGCAGGACGCCGCGGCGCCAGAGGGCGACTACCAGCGGGTCGACCTGGCACGGGTGGAGGTCATCCGCCCGCGCAGTGTCGGGGCCGAGCATGTAGCGCTGGAGGCCCTGCGGCGGCTGGGGCTGGATCGCAAGCTGGTGGAGTTGGGGTTCAATCGGCACCAGTTGAGCGCCGCCATCGGGACGATTGTCGGGCGCATGGTGCAGCCGGGCAGCGAGTTGGCGACCCACCAATGGCTGCAACAGCGCAGCGGGCTTGGGGAGCTGTTGGACTACGACTTCGGCGCCCTGGATTTGATGCGCCTGTATCGGGTGAGCGACCAGCTCCTGGCCCATCGTGCGGCCCTGGAGGCCCATCTCTACCGCCAGGAGCGGGGCCTGTTCACGCTGGCCGATACCATCACGCTGTATGACCTGACCAACACCTTCTGCGAGGGCACGGCCAGCGGCAACCCCAAGGCCAAGCACGGCCACTCCCAGGAAAAGCGCACCGACTGCCCACTGGTGACCCTGGCCCTGGTGCTGGACGCCAGCGGCTTTCCCAAGCGCAGCGAGGTCTTCGCGGGCAATGTCAGCGAACCCAAGACCTTGAAGAAGATGTTGGAACATCTCAAGCTGGCCCCGGGTGCCGTGGCCCCGACGGTGGTGCTCGATGCCGGGATTGCCACCGAGGAGAACCTCGCCTGGCTCACCGAACAGGGTTATCCCTATCTGGTCGTCAGCCGGGAGCGCCACCAGCAGTTCGAAGCCGAGGCGGCCACCCTGATTCGCGCGGAGGGCGACACGCAGATCCGCGCCCAGCGGGTCGTCGATGAAGTCAGCGGGGAGGTGCGCCTGTATTGCCACTCCACCGGCCGCGAGGCCAAGGAGCGGGGCATCGAACAGCGCTTCTCCACCCGCCTGGAAGCAGATCTTCAGTACCTGGCCGAGGGCCTACAGGTGCCCAGCCGGGTCAAGCGGTATGAGAAGGTCCTCACCCGCATTGGGCGGCTGCGCCAGCGCTACTCACGGGTGGCCCGCTACTACGACATCCACCTCGAACAGGACGCGGCCAGCGGCAACGCCAAGGCCCTGGTGTGGACGCGCATCATACCGACCGAGGACACCCTCCCCGGGGTCTATGGCCTGCGCACCAACCAGGCCGACTGGGACGAGAGCACGCTCTGGAATACCTACACCATGTTGACGGACCTGGAGGCCGTGTTCCGCTCCCTGAAGTCCGAGCTTGGCCTGCGCCCCATCTATCACCACCAGAGCGCCCGGGTCGACGGCCATCTGTTCATCTCGGTCCTGGCCTACCACCTGGTCCACAGCCTGCGCATCCGGCTCAAAGCCCAAGGTATCCACCTGAGTTGGGAGAGTCTGCGCAACCAGTTCGCCGGTCAGGAGCGGGTGACCGTCGTGCTCCACCGCGACGATAGCCAGATCTACCACATCCGCAAGGCCACCCGGCCCGAACCCCACCAACAGATCCTCTACAACGCCCTGGGTCTACCCCACCTGCCGGGCACAACCGAGAAGACGCTCATCGATCCACACGCCGAGGTTTCGCAAATGTAGTGACCAACCCTGCCGCGAAAA
>JBATOB010000462.1:0-1961 GCA_049290655.1 Chromatiaceae bacterium
ATAATCGCGCCGGTGGCCAACACCTGTTGTTCGCGCCGCAAATGGCTGATCGAACCCGCTTGCCAACAGGCCTGATACAGAACCTCCGGCACCGCGACGCAGCCCCCGACCTCCGCCAGCCGCATCCACAAATCCAGGTCCTGCGCGACCCGGAATTCCGGGCGATAGCCGCCGACGGCTTGATAGGTGGCCCGGCGAAACATCACGCTGCCGTGGTGCGATGGTCCCCGGACGCGCTTGCTGTCAAGTTGCTCGAGCCCCCGTTGCAACTCGTCGCCCTGCTGGATGACCTCGTATAGAGGCTCACCCGCC
This sequence comes from Chromatiaceae bacterium, assembly GCA_049290655.1. GTDB lineage: Bacteria > Pseudomonadota > Gammaproteobacteria > Chromatiales > Chromatiaceae > M0108. The sequence continues at coordinate 313 of JBATOB010000462.1, forward strand.
GGCCCCACAAATCGGCTACCGCAGGCAGTCAGCACCACCTCGGGGTTCGATTCCAGAAAGGCGAACTGCCGCGCCAGCCGCCCCGGCAGAGACAGGTCCCCCGCGTCCTGCCGGGCGATGTACTGGCCCCGTGCCGCGGCGCAGCCTCGCATCAGCGCCCGCGTCAGCCCCCTGTTCTCCCGATGGATCACCCGCACCCGCTCATCGCGCCGGGCGTAGTCATCGAGCATGGCCCCACCGCCATCGGTCGAGCCATCGTCAACCACGATGAACTCGAAGACCACGCCTTTCTGCGCCAGGACGCTGTCCAGTGTCGCCGTCAGGGAGGACTCGCCGTTATAGACGCTCATGATCACGGAGACCGGCGGCGTGGCCTTCATGGTTGACTCAACGGGGTGTCGTCCCATCGGGTGGCCCCCCCGGTGGACCATCGGGTGGGGCAACCGGCGCGCCGAACAGGCGGGGCCCCTGGCGGTGCAGGCGGAGCGCCGCCGCCATGGCCCGCAGCTCGCCGATAAGTTTCAGCGGAATCCACCAGGGATGGCGTAGATGGTACTGGGTCCGCACCTCGCGGAACGGCTTTTTCAGGATGTACCACCACTTCTCCCAGCCCGCGCCCTGGCGGAGCGCGAAATAATAGTCGCCGACGCCATAGCGGGGCGACAGGCTATTCAGATGACTACCCTGGGAGCGCGTGCCACCGTGCGCGGCCTGGAGATGGCGAATGCTGGCACGCGGCTCGTACCAGATCGCGCCGCCCGCCGCGACCAGCCGCTTGGCGAATTCGCTTTCGAAGCGCGAGGCCACCGGTGGCGTAAAGTTCTCGTCGAACCCGCCCAGGGCCAAGGCCTTCTCCCGGACCATCGACAAGTTGCCCGCCATGGCGTTCTCGACGAAGGCCCCCCGCGTGCGCCGGAAAGGGAAATCGAGAAAGCGCCGCAGATGGCCGCCGCGGGGGGAATAAGGCAGGTCCTCGGGCACCTCGCCAGGCTGGAGGATTTGCCCGACCACGGCCCAGGTCCCCGGGTGTTCGGCATAGGCCGCCAGGTGCCGCCTTATCAGGTCCGGGGCCGGGATGATGTCATCGTCCGTGAACAGCACGATAGCCCCCCGCGCCTCCACCAGGCCCCGGTTCATCGCCCGGGTCAGATGCGGCTCCTTGCGGCGCATCCACTGGATGCGCCCCCGCGCGACCCAGGCGCCGAGCCGCCGCTCCGTCGCCGGCTCATGGCGCTCGGTCTGATCGACCAGCACCAGCTCCAGAAAGCCCGGCGTGTCATCCGCCTGTTCCAGCAGATGGCCGACCGTGTCCACCAACACCTGCTCGCGCCGGTAGGTCGGGATGACGACACTCAGCGTCAGCGGGGGCGGTGACATCCTGGCTTCACTCCGACCGGGTTCGGACATAATCCAGCGCCCCTTCCATCTCGTCCAGGGTCTGGGCATAGCTCCAATTCGCCACCCGCGCCGTCGCCGCCCGCCCCATCCGCGCCCTCGCCTCCCGATCGTCATGCAGAAAGCGCAACCGCTCGCCCAGGGTCTCGGCGTCGCCGTTGGGGAATACGCAGCCGGTCTCGCCCTCGCGAATCAGGTCGGCGCCGGCGCCCACCCCACGCGCGGCGATCACCGGCAGACCACAGGCCATCGCC
>JBATOB010000463.1:0-4821 GCA_049290655.1 Chromatiaceae bacterium
GCATGGTGGCGCCTTTCGCACTCGGCTTCGGCTTCGGGTACTTCACGGCCCCGCGGCTGTCACCGGGTATCGATCCCCTCACTTCGGCGCTGTTCATCGCCACGGCCTTCTCCATCACGGCACTGCCGATCCTCGGGCGTATGATGATCGAGTTCAAGATCACCCGTCAGCCCCTCGGCGTCATCGCCATCAGCGCCGCTGCGATCAACGACGTGGTCGGCTGGCTGCTGCTCGCCCTGGTCACCGCGCTCGCCCTAGCCCAGTTCGACGTCGCAGACTTTGGCCTCAAGGTGCTGTTGGTCGCCGGGTTCTTTCTGACCTGGTCGTTCGTCATGCGACCCCTCATGAAGCGTCTCATCCGCATTAGCCAGACCGGCCCGATGCCGACGGGCGAGAAGGTCGGGCGCGGCAAGCTCACCCACAATCTTCTTGGGATCATGCTCGCCGGCATCTTCATCTCGGCGATTACCACCTATCAGCTCGGCATCTTCGCCATCTTCGGCGGCTTCATGATGGGGGTGATCCTGCATGATGAGTACGAGTTCATCGAGGCATGGAAGGAACGCATCGGCCACTTCGTCATGGTGTTCTTCCTGCCCATCTTTTTCACCTACACGGGGCTGCGCACCAACATTGGCGGTCTGGATTCCGCCGCCGCCTGGGGCTGGTGCCTGCTGCTGATCGCCCTGGCAACCCTTGGAAAGTTCGGGGGGAGCTATGTCGCGGCGCGTTGGGCGGGGCTATCACATCAGGAGGGTAAGGTGCTGGGTATCATGATGAACACCCGCGCCTTGATGGAGCTGATCGTCATCAACGTCGGCTATGACTTGGGCGTCATCTCCCAACAGGTGTTTACCATGCTGGTGCTGATGGCCATTTTTAGCACCGTTATCACCACCCCGGGCCTGCGCCGCTGGTTGCCGAGCCTGGGGATCGGCATTTACGCCAGGCACTGAGTCTGCCCTGGCGGGCACTCACCCTACCTGCATGTGGCTCAACCGGGTTTAATCGCCTGGTATTCGGCCAGGATCGCCAGTGCGCGTGTTTCGACGTGCCGTTTCACTCCGGTAAAACCGGCGGCCTCCAGCGTATGGATTACCTTGCTTGGAGAAACACAGGCATCGACGGTATCCCAGTAATAGCGCCACAACCTGGCCGTTTCGGCGCTGCCACCAACCAGGTGGGCCAGCACTGGCACCACGCCGCGCATGTAGACCTTAAGCAGGAACCGGCTCCAGGTCCGTTCCGGTTTGGTGATCTCCATCAGGCACAATCGGCCGCCCGGTTTGAGGATGCGATGGAATTCGCTGAAGGCGGCCGATAGATCGCCGATATGGCGCAGCGCATAGCCCATGCTCAGGAAATCGAATCCGCCGTTGGGAAACGGGATCGCTTCCGCCCTGCCCTCCACGAGTTGAACGCCGGTCGGCAAACGGGCGTTGGCCATCATACCGATGCTCGGGTCGACACCAGCCACCAGGCTGGGGTTGCCCACCAGCTTAACGGCCTCACGGGCCACCAAACCCGTACCTACACCGATGTCGATAATGCGCATGCCCGGTTTAAGACCCGCCCGGCCCAACGCCTGCCCTCGGTACCAAGGTCCGCTTCCCAGGGCTAGTAGCCGTTCGATCCGGTCATAGTCCGACGCGGTGCTGTCAAAGATCTGGCGCACGAAGCCGCGCCTTTCCTCCTCGCTGGCGTAGTAATCCGTCAACAGTGGGTGCGGGGCATGGACAAGGTTGTCAGGGTTATCGAAGCGTTGGTTCATCGCATGCTGAAACGTCGCAGAAAGAGGAAGGGTAATCGCGGCAGGAGACCCAGCATTAGACGGATGTGCATCCAGGTGAGCAGGACGTTGTCGCGCAGATAGTTGAAGTGAGAGACGCCACCTTGGTCGGCGGCAAAATACTTCACCGGCGCTGGCAGGTTGATGGGGCGGACGTCGCGCCAGCACAGGCGCACCACCGCCTCGGGATCGAAGTCGAAACGGCGCATCCAGCGCAGGCCATGCATCACCTGGCGCAGAGGTTCGATGGGATAGACGCGGAAGCCGTAGAGGGAATCACCGATACCCATCCACAGGGTCTCCAAGTTGGCCCACGCATTGGATATCTTGCGGCCCTGTACCCGCAGCCTTGGCGCGCTGGCGTTGAACACCGGCACGCCTAGCACCATACAGTCCGGGGCCGCAATGGAGGTAGCCATGAAGGCTGGGATGAGGTCGTCCGGGTGTTGGCCGTCCGAGTCTAGGGTGAGGGCATGGGTGAAACCTTCACTCGCTGCGAGGTCGAGGCCATGCAATACCGCCGCTCCCTTGCCGCCGTTTTCGGGCATGACCACCACCCGGAGGCCCGGATCCGTCGCCGCCATCTCTTGGAGGCCGGCGGCCGTTCCGTCGGTGCTGCCATCAACCACTACCCATACCGGCGTCCATTGCCGGCGAGCGGCACGCACCGTGTCATAGACCCGGGCCCCGGGGTCATAGCTGGGGATCAGCACCAAATGGGTGGCGGACGAGTTCTTGCTGGGTGGCATCAGGTGTGCTGAGCCACACCGGATTCCGCGCCCTGCGGTGCGCGGGGCGGCTGAACGCAGGGAGCACTGCGCAACTCGTCAAGAAAGTAGCGCTCGAGTTCCTCGGTCAGGTCCCTGGCCTGTTCCGGCGGATCGAAACGTCGACCGAGCCGGATGCGATAGGTGATAGGCAGCGTCGGGCGACGCAACAGGGGCCAGCCCTTGCCGAGGTAGGCGGAGTCGGTCTCGATCAACAGGGTCTGGATCGGCGTCTTGGCCCGACCGGCGATGAGGGCGGTCGCGCCCGTGCAGGGATTGATTGGCCAGCGGGTGGTGCGGGTGCCTTCAGGAAAGAGTAACAGGTGACTGCCGCTTTTCAGCTCGGCCACTGCCTGCTTGATCATGCTCGGTTGCGCATCGTTGCGGATGTAGCCCGCCAGCCGTGCGCCGGCGCCCAGGAAGACGTTATCGAGGATGTCGGCCTTCATAATGCATGCGAGGTTAGGCAGCCGGGAGATGACCATCAGGGCGTCGAGCAGGCAGGGGTGGTTGGGGGCGATCACTAGCGGTCTTTCGGCGCGCAAGGCATCGAGGGCGCGGATATCGAAACGGCAAGCGCCGATCAGGCCTAGCGCGCCAAGGTAGATGCGAAAAATGGTGGTGATCGCCCAACGCCCAAGCCGGTTGGCCAACCGCTTGGGTAAGACGTAATAGAGGGGTACTGCGAGCAGCGACCAAGTCAACGAAATCGTGGCGAGCAGTCCCAAGCCGAACAACAGCGCGCCGTACTCGTAGAACCGATGCATCCGGTGCCGGAGAATCCTAGGCAATGACGCAAGGTAAGGGCTCACTCGAATGCCTCGACGCGAGTGGACGATTCTCCCAGGATCCAGGCGATGCCAATGCCGACGGAAAACGCATAGTCGCTCTCGACCAGCGGACTATCGACGAAGACCGCGCCCTTGAGGTTATCCCAGCGAGCAAAGGCGCCAAGCCAATACTTCGAGTAGCGTTTCGACACAGCCATCAGAAACTGGCTACCGGCGTAGCCACCCTCGGCATCGAAGGTCGGGCGGTCGGTGGTGGCATATTGCGGAGCCACCGAATAGAAATAGTCATGGTTGCGTTCGGAGCCATACAGGGGCCCTGCGAGCAACCCCAGATTCCAGCCGGAAAGCCCCGCGACATCAAGGATGTCCAGGTTGATGCGCGGTGAGAACACCCAACCGATATCCTCCACCCCACCTCGCACGGTGATGGCCATCCGGACGGGCAGGCGCAGATCGAGCTTGTAGCGCCGGTCGCTGGTTCGCCATAGGCTGATGTCCAGCGCCGGTCCAACCTCCACCGTCGGTTGCAAGTCTGGCATACCCTGGCGAGCACGATTTTCGTCGCTGTTCACCGGTAACGAGGCACCGACGCTCATATTGAGCTCGACGCGGTCACTGTCGAAGAAGATACCACGAACGCCGTCTCGGTCCGCCTTGAAGAAATCACCGCGATAGATGAGGTAGGGGAAGGGCAGGACGTAGGCGCGGGATTGGTCCGAACCGGGATAGTCGGGGAAGTAGAGCGTGGTTAGGCCGGCGCCCAGTTCCCAGAGGGGCTTTTCGCTGGCGATGCCAAGGACGGGAAGACAGGCCAGCGGCAAGGCGACGAGAGCGGCATGGCTGCGATGGTGGGTCATGGCTATACCCCGAGTGGTGATAGGGGAAGGATGGCATGGCCGCCGGATGCCTCGATTTCGACCAACAGGTCGGCGCGGCAGACATCGGCTTGCAAGAACACGGCTGAAACGGGGACGCCGATAAATTGTGTCATTTCGTGGCGCACCCTGACCAAGTCTTCTGGATGTCGAACATAGATGTTGTAGGCAAGGTTGTCGAGGCGGAAGTTGGCCTTTGGGGCCCAACGGTTGGCCTCCGCGACGACGCCTGCAATGTTGTGGAGGGATTCTCTTGTCTGCGCCGCCACATCGCCAACGTGCAGGGTCTCATGACCAACGATGCTGGCCGTGCCGGAAATGAACAGCATGTCGCATCCGCCCAGGTTGACGAGGGAGGCGCGGGAGAAGGTTGGGCTACGCGGACCGTACTGGCTGGGGTAATGGTAAGCGCTGACCTGCCGCGGGTTTTCGATGCCCATCATCTCCGCCCGGGCAGCCAGAAAGGCGACATGGAGGCGGCCGGCGGCGGTGCCTAGGGCGCAGGCGGCCGGTACCTTGCCGATGACTAAGCGGCCATGGGCAAGGAAAGCATCCTGGCGGCCAATGTTGAACTGGTGGTAACGCTCCATGCTGTGACT
>JBATOB010000464.1:0-1979 GCA_049290655.1 Chromatiaceae bacterium
CCCGCTGGCATTCGTGAGCCAGGCCAACGAGGAGGGGACGGCGCCAGTGGGTACGGGTGCTCAGGTAGGCGAGCGTCTGGTCATAGTAGCCGCCGCCCATGCCGAGGCGGTTGCAGTCGGCGTCAAAGCCGACCAGGGGGAGGAGGAGCAGGTCGAGGGCCCAGGGGAGACGAATCCGGCCGTTGCGCAGGCTGGGCTCGGGGATGCCGTAGCGGTTGGCCTGCAAGGGGTCGCCGGCGGCATGGCGGACAAACCAGAGTTTGCGCCTGGGGTGGGGCCTGAGCACCGGTAGGAGACAGGGTTTGTGACGGGCCTGGGCTAATTTCAGCAAGGGCGCCGGGTCAATTTCGCCATCGGCGGCCCAGTAGCCACCTATGTTCCGGGCGCGCAAAAAAACTGTGTGCCTGCCCAAGATCAGGGCAAGTTGTTGAGCGTGCCGCCTCTGGGTGGCGGATGAGAGGCGAAGGCGCTCGGCTCGCAACCGCCGTCGCAATTCCGGAATGGCGATCATTATGAAGGAGTAAAAGGGGGACATCCCCCGCCTGTGCCGCCAAGGCCTTTGTTCTTGAACCGGTAGGTTCAAGTGGGGACAGTCGGCTTTGCTTCAGGCTTCCCGCTCGAGGCGGACATGCGCAACGGCTCCGCGGTCATGCCCCCAGGGTAATGAATAGGCTCAAGAAAATACCCAGGCCATCTTCGAACACCGCAGGGAATGTCTAACTGCAAGGCTATACGCTTTCTGACTCCAGGTCTAGCCCCCTTTGCGTATCCAGAGTGCCGGCCAGGCGCTGCTGCATGATCTGCAGCCGGCTCGTGTCGGCGTTGGCGCCGGGAATGGCCTGATGCTGACGAAACTGGATCAGCTCATGAGCAATATTGAGGGCGGCCATGACGGCAATGCGGTCTGGGCCCACGATGCGACCCGACTGGCGCATCTCGCGCATGCGACGATCCACCAGGCGCGCGGATTCCAGCAGCCCTTCCTCCTCCTGGGGGCTACAGGCGACCCGATATTCCTTGTCGAGGATGCGCACCGTGACCGGGACTTGTTCTTGTTTCACAAATCTTCCTCCATGGTTTTGAGGCGAGAGATCATGGACTCGACCTTGCTGCGGGCGAGCTCCGTCTTCTCGACGAGTTGGGCGCGATCTTCCCCCAGGGTGACCTGACGGGCACGCAGCCAGGTATTTTCCTCGCGCAAGCGGTTGCAGATCTGAATGAGTTCATCCACTTGCCGTTCAAGGGTTTTGATATCGAAATGGCTCACGGTTTAGCTTCCGGGATGGGATCGGCGCACTATAAAAGGCTCAACCGCCAGGGTCAATCGGGCATGCGTCCATGGAACCCCCCGCTCCGATCCCGGCCAGATGCTTGTCGGGTCATGTTATGATGCGACCGTCTTGCACCCTTAGCCCAAATCGCCATCATCCCCATGTCCGCCACCTCGGATTACGCCTATAGCGAGCTTGTCCAGGGGCTCGAGGAATCGACCCTGAACGCCTCCCCCGCGGAGGCGCACGGCCTGCTATGTGGCCTCCTTTGCGCCGGGACGCCCGAGGCCGAGACCCTCTGGGGACGCGAACTTTTTGCCCAGGGCGAGAAGGGTCCCCGGCCGGTGGATCTCCCGCCCCCGCTGCGGGCCCTGGCGGCGTTGGCTCGCGCCGAGATCGAGGGCGAGGATCTGGCCCTGACCCTGGTGCTGCCAGATGAGGAATGCTCCCTGCGCGAGCGGGCCGAGGGCCTCTACGACTGGGCTCGGGGCTTCATTCTCGGCCTGGGCCTGGCGGGCCTCAAGTCCGAGGAGCTGTCGGACCAGGCCCGCGAGATCCTCGGCGACCTGATGGAGATCACCCGCATGGATCTGGAAGGCCTGGAGGGGAGCGCGGACGGGGACGAAGAAGAGAGCGCCCTGACGGAACTGCATGAGTTCCTGTGGGTCGCCGCCCGCCTGCTCCATGAAGAAACCGGACGCGCAAGGG
>JBATOB010000465.1:0-2869 GCA_049290655.1 Chromatiaceae bacterium
CGACCAATTGCGCGCGAAACGGGAGGCCGCCACGTCATGAGGGCCACTCGGCGCTACGCCGAGCGTCGCCTCAACCCCTTTCTGGGCGTCATCCAGGTCATCGAGAGCGATCTCGGGCGTGCCATCAGTACGGATGGTCAAAACTGGGAGATCCAGCTCTACGCCGCGCGCCCCGTCGGCTGGGGTAGCCTGGGCGTGACGAAGCAATCCTGCCTCTATCGTCACGGTGTCTGGTCGGAGGCGGAGGGACTGGCCTGTTTTCCAAGCCCGCCCACCGTGGAGCGGGAGTCGGCCAGGGCCGCCGCCCAAGGGCTCATCGCGGCCACTCGGGCCGCCCAGGGGGCCTTGCCCTTTCCCCTGCGCGACCACTATGAGCGTTGGCTGCTGGATGCCAGCGCCGATCAACGCCCCCTGGCCTTGTTGGAGGCCGTGACCGGGGCCGAGCCTCTCGCCCAAGGCCGGGCACCCAAATGGCGCTGCACGACGGGGGAGTCCCGGGGCCTGGATGCCGACGGGCGCACGACCCTGGAGGCCCAGGTGTGGGCCCGGGCGGGCCAGGCGAGCCGGGGCCAGTGGTTTCGGCGCGAGCCGGATGGTTCCGGAATGGCCCTGGCGGCGCGTGCGGTCATGCCGGGGCAGGTCAATGACGCCTTGGGTGGGCGCTATCTGGGGGCCGATGATTTTCCGGAACTGCTGCTGTGGGAGGGCTGGGAGGAGGCCGGGGACCGGGAACGGGTGGGGCGGTATCTGGCCGCGCTCGCCCCGCGGCTCCTGATGCTGCCCCTGCGAACCGCGACCCGTGCCTGCCTGGAGCAGGCCGCCGCCAACCAGGCCCTGGCGGTGGACCAATTTCATCGCCTTTATCCCCAGGTCATGGACTCGGCCCTGCTGGTGCGCCTGCGCGTCGAGGCGCGCTTGCGCCGGGCAGGGGAGGGCTTGGAGTAAGGGGGGCAGCCCGCCGTGCCGCATAGGTCGCGGCCATGTCTCCCGGCGACTGGGTGCGCGCCACCTCGCGGAACGCCAGTCGCCTGTCGGGATCCATCGCCGCCAGCGTGGCCTGGATGGCGGAGCCGCCGTCGGCGGGCGAGGGATCGGCCAGGGCCATCTCGGTGGGGTTGCAATAATGCGCGAGCAGCCGGTGGGAATCTCGGTATTTAAAAAGTTCGATTGGGTTAGGCAGGCTGGGCCGGTTGTGTGATTGTAATGCGCAGCCGCCGGGAACCGGCGCCCATCGCGCTTGTCATTAGTACCCAGTTACCGGACTGGCCCCCCAGCGATTCTGGCCAGCGACGGCTTATGCCCATGGAGACCGAGGAATGACCGTACCCCAGACCCCAACCCCGGCCCCCGCCGAGGTCCCTATCCTCCGCGCGGAATTCGCCCAGTTGCGCGAGCGCGTGGAACGTCACATCCTCGGTCAGTCGGGCCTGGTGGAACGGCTCCTGATCGCCCTGCTGGCGGATGGTCACCTGCTGGTGGAGGGCGCCCCGGGTCTGGCCAAGACCAAGGCCGTCAAGGCCCTGGCCACCGGCCTGGAAGGGGATTTCCACCGCATTCAGTTTACCCCGGACCTGCTGCCGGCGGATCTCACCGGGACCGAGATCTATCGTCCCCAGGATGGCAGCTTCCGCTTCGACCGGGGCCCCGTCTTCCATAACCTGCTGCTCGCCGACGAGGTCAATCGCGCCCCGGCCAAGGTCCAGTCCGCCCTGCTGGAGGCCATGGGCGAGCGCCAGGTCACGGTGGGCCGGGAGACCTACCGGCTGCCGGAGCTTTTTCTGGTCATGGCCACCCAGAATCCCATCGAGCAGGAGGGCACCTATCCCCTGCCGGAGGCCCAGCTCGACCGCTTCCTGATGCAGGTGCGGGTCGATTATCCCGACCTGGTCTCGGAGAAGGCCATCTTGCGGCTCAATCGCGACGAGGCCCGTGCCCCGGTGGCGGCGGAGGAGGGGCCGCGCCTCAGCCAGCGTGCTATTTTTGCCGCCCGTCGCGCTATCCTCGATCTCTACATGTCCCCGGACGTGGAGGACTATCTGATCCATCTGGTCCTGGCCACCCGCGACCCCCAACCGCTGGGGGCTGGGCTCAGTGGCTGGCTGCGATTTGGGGCCAGTCCCCGCGCTACCTTGGCCCTGGACCGCTGCGCCCGCGCCCGCGCCTGGCTGGCCGGCCGCGATTACGTCTCCCCCGAGGATATCCAGGATCTGGCCCCCGACGTCCTGCGCCATCGCGTCCTCCTCTCCTACGAGGCCGAGGCGGAGGGCCGGACGGCGGATCAGTATGTTACCGAGCTGCTGGCGCTGGTGCCCGTGCCTTGAGGGTTTGGGTGGGCGGGGGTTTGCGACCGGCATCCCGGCACGGCGGCTTTTTCGACCGGCGCTGCGATGTGTAAGGCGACTGGAAGGGGTTAATGGCTTGATGGCGACGGCAACGACAGCGGCGTTGGCAAGGCGGGAGCACTCGTCCGGGATCAGCGTTTCCCTGCAAGACCTACTCGCCCTGCGTGGCGAGGCGGGAAGGCTAGACCTAGTAACGCGCGGCAAGATTGTGGCCACGCGCAGTGGGGGTCATCTCTCCCGCTTTCGCGGCCGGGGCATGGAGTTTGACGAGTCGCGGGTCTATCAACCGGGGGACGACGCCCGCAACATGGATTGGCGGGTCACGGCCCGGGCCGGGGTGCCCCATGTCAAGCTCTTCCGCGAGGAGCGGGAGCGGCCTCTGTGGCTGCTGGTCGATCAAGGGTCCTCCATGCGCTTTGGCACCCGCGTTGCCTTCAAATCGGTGGTGGCCGCCCAGGCGGCGGCCCTGCTGGCCTGGGCGGCGGCGGATCGCGGTGACCGGGTCGGCGGCCTGGTCTTCGACGAGC
>JBATOB010000466.1:0-2219 GCA_049290655.1 Chromatiaceae bacterium
GCCTCGAGCTGGTCGGCCATCCCCTCCCGGAAGATACGGGCGAGGCTGTCCTTGGTGATGGCGCGGCCACTGAGACCGGCAATGATGTCCCGGACCGGCTGACCCGTGCCATCGAGCGCCAACCGCACGTTGGTGGCGACGATGCCGCCCACGCCGATGGCGAAACACTTTTCGACGACCAGCACCCGCTTGGCATCCCGCAGAACGTAGCGGGTAGCGTCAAGGGGGAAGGGGCGGAAGGTGGTGATGCCGACGACGCCAATCTTGTGGCCGGCCTCGCGCAGTTCATCGACCGTATCCTTGATGGTGCCAAGCACCGAACCCAGGGCCACGACGATGGTTTCCGCGCCTTCGACCCGGTAGGGGCGGATCAGGCCACCGGCCTCGCGGCCCAGCATGGCCTTGAATTCCGCCGCGACCCGCGGGATCAGATCCAGCGCCCGGAGTTGCTTGAGGTGGGCCAGGTAGCGCACCTCGGTGTAGGCCTCGGGGCCGACCATGGCGCCGATCGACAGGGGCGCCGCCGGGTCGAGCACCTGGCGGGGGTCGAAGGGCGGCAGGAAATTGTCCACCTCGTCCTGGGTCGGGACATCGATGCGCTCGTAGGCGTGGGTCAGGATGAAGCCGTCCATGCACACCATCACCGGCAGCGACAGCTCCTCGGCGATCTTGAAGGCCTGGATGTGCAGGTCCAGCGCCTCCTGATTGGTCTCGGCGAAGAGCTGGAGCCAGCCGCAATCGCGTTGGCTCATGGAGTCGCTGTGATCGTTCCAGATGTTGATCGGGGCGCCGATGGCGCGGTTGGCGACGGTCATGACGATCGGCAGGCCCAGGCCCGAGGCGTTATAGACGGCCTCCACCATGAAGAGCAGGCCCTGGGAGGCGGTGGCCGTGTAGGTGCGGGCGCCGGCGGCGGAGGAACCGATAGCCACGGACATGGCGGCGAATTCCGATTCGACGTTGATGAATTCGGCGCGCAGGTCGCCGGACTTCACCATCTCGCCCAGGCCCTCGACGATATGGGTCTGGGGGCTGATGGGGTAGGCGCAGATGACCTCGGGCCGGCAGAGGGCAACCGCCTCGGCGACGCCGTGGGAACCTTCGATTTGCTTGAGGGCCATTAGGCGATCTCCCCTGGCGAGCGTTTGCCCTTGACGAATTCGAAAGCGGCGGCCGAGGCGGCGATATTGCCCTCGGCGACCTTGCCGGGGAATTTGTCGCGGATCGCTGATGCTACCGCGGCGAGGGTGATGGCCCCCGAGAGCCCGGCAAAGGCGCCGAGCAGCACGGCGTTGGGCAGGGGTCGCCCCAGGTGCTTCATGGCGATTTCCGTGGCGGGGACGCAGGCATGGCGATCGGCGCGGAGCTTGGTGGCCACCTCGCCGATGTCCAGATCCTCGAAGCTCTTGCTGGAGTTGATCAGGACATAGCCATCGGGCTTGAGGCCCTGAAAGACGTCAACCTGGTGAAGCAGGGTCGGGTCCTGGATGATGATGGCGTCCGGGGCCATGATGGGCTCGCGCAGACGGATCTCCCGGGTATCGATGCGGCAGAAGGCGACGACCGGGGCGCCGGTGCGCTCCGAACCGAAGCTGGGGAAGGCCTGAGCGTGCTTGCCTTCGAGAAAGGCGGCGATCGAGAGCATTTCGGCGCCGGTGACGACGCCTTGGCCCCCGCGGCCGTGAATACGGACCTGAAACATGTCTCCTCCTCTAGTTAGGTTGAAGGCGACCAACTACCGCGGTGGCGCCGCCGGATGGAGTAAGGTCTCCTGGGCGCCATACGATAGCATTGCCCAGGTAATGGGGTTGGGATTTAGATTTTATGGCAGTAAATACAGCTAGTTATTATTCAATTTGAACCCGCGCCCTTCAGGCTCGGGTTCGGCCAAGGGTAAGAATACGAGATTTCTGTTACCGGATGGCGATCAAGGGGAGGACAGGGTTCCCAAGGCCTCGGGTGCGCTGCCGATTTCCAGTATATCGCCCGCCCCGATGAGGACCAGGGGTTTTAGCATAGGTTGAGCGGCGATGCGGGGGCTTGATCCCACTGCATACTATCCGGCAAGGGGCCCCGCCACCTGGTGCGGACCCGCTGGGGTGCCGGAGGCTCGCCTGGCGCGGCACCGACGAGGTCGAACCGACTCAATAACGGGTAGACTAGCCATGCCTGCCTGCCCTGGCGTCTCACTTCCGGGCAGGGAATATGGCCGATAGATC
>JBATOB010000467.1:0-14546 GCA_049290655.1 Chromatiaceae bacterium
CTTGAGGACCCGCGCCAGGTTGGCGCTCATATCGTACTCGCCGACCACGATACAGGCGGGGGAATCCACCAAGCGGGTGCTAGCGCGCACGGCATCCACCCGGTCGCCGAGGGCGTCCTTCAGGCGCTTCAGCAGGTCGCCATGTTCCTCGGCGGCCTTCTCGCGCTGCTCCTTCTCCTCCTTGTCCGCCAGGTCGCCCAGGTCCAGGTCGCCCTTGGTGACGGACTGCAGGTGCTTGCCCTTGTACTCGGTCAGCGAGGACACCAGCCACTCGTCCACCCGATCCGAAAGCAACAGCACCTCGACGCCCTTCTTGCGGAAGACCTCCAGGTGGGGGCTGTGGCGGGCGGCGGCGGGGGTATCGGCGGTGATGAAGTAGATCTTGTCCTGCCCCTCCTTCATGCGCTCGATGTAGGCATCCAGGGACACGGTCTGGTCGTCGTCCTCCTGGTGGGTGGTGGCGAAGCGCAAGAGGCCGGCGATGCGTTCGCGGTTGGGGAAGTCCTCGCCCGGGCCCTCCTTGATCACCTTGCCGAACTCCTTCCAGAACGCCTGGTACTTCTCCGCCTCGTCCTTGGCCATGGTCTCCAGCAGGCTCAGGACGCGCTTGATGTTGGCGCCGCGAATGGTGTCGATCTTGCGGTTGTGCTGCAGGATCTCGCGGGAGACATTAAGCGGCAGGTCGTCGGAGTCCACCACGCCCTTGACGAAGCGCAGGTAGTGGGGCATGAGCTTCTCCGCCTCGTCCATGATGAAGACACGGCGAACATAGAGCTTGACCCCGTGTTTCTGGTCGCGGTCCCACAGGTCCCAGGGGGCGCGCTTGGGCACGAACAGCAGGGCACTGTATTCGTTGGTGCCCTCGACCCGGTTGTGGACCCAGGCCAAGGGTTCCTCGAAGTCGTGGGAGATGTGCTTGTAAAAGTCCTTGTACTCGTCGTCGCTAACGTCGGCCTTGTTGCGCATCCAGAGGGCCGTGCCCTGGTTGACACGCTCCCACTCGGGGGCCTTTTCCGCCTCTTGGTCCTGTGCGGCCTCATCCTCCTCCTCGCCGCCGTAGGACTCCTTCTTCATCTCCACCGGCAGGGCGATGTGGTCGGAAAACTTGGAGATGATGGTGCGCAACCGCCAGGGTTCGAGGAATTCCTTCTCGTCATCCTTCAGGTGCAGGGTGACACGGGTCCCGCGTTCGGCCACCTCCAGGGTCTCGATGTCGTACTGGCCGCGGCCATCCGAGGACCAACGCACCCCATGCTCGGGCTCGATGCCGGCGCGGCGGGTAATGAGACTGACCTTGTCCGCGACGATGTAGGCGGAGTAGAAACCGACGCCGAACTGGCCAATGAGGGCGCTGTCCTTGGTCTGGTCGCCGGTCATGGCCTCCAGGAAGCGGCGGGTGCCGGAGCTGGCGATGCTGCCGATGGTGTCCATGACCTCCAGGCGGCTCATGCCAATCCCGTTGTCGCTGACGGTCAGGGTCCCCGCCTCCTTATCCACCTCGATCCGGATGCGCAGATCCGGGTCCTCCGCCAGCAGGCCGTCGTCCGTGAGAGCCTCGAAGCGCAGCTTCTCGCCTGCGTCCGAGGCATTGGACACCAGCTCGCGCAGGAAGATTTCCTTGTTGGAATAGAGAGAACGGATGACCAGGTCGAGTATCTGGCTCACCTCGGCCTTGAATTCCAGGGTTTCCTTATGGGCCTCTACAGTCATGGGGATCTTTACCTTCTGTTACGGTCGGGGGTGATGTCAGGTCTGGCGCCAGGGCGCTACAATGGTTGCCCCTACGGGGCGCCTCCTGACCCAATACTATACAGGGCGCCGGAATAAGGCCGATTCATACAACTTCAAGGGGTTTTCACCGATGGAGCCGCAAGTCGTCGCCACCAAGCCCTTCCCGGGCCAGCGTCCGGGTACCTCCGGGCTGCGCAAGAAGGTCAAGGTCTTCCAGCAGCCGGGCTACCTGGAAAACTTCGTCCAGGCCATTTTCGATACCCAGAAGGAGCTCGCCGGTGGCGCCCTGGTCGTCGGCGGTGACGGCCGTTTTTACAATCGTACCGCCATTCAAATCATTTTGCGCATGGCCGCCGCCAATGGCGTGGCCAGGGTGCTGGTGGGGCGCGGTGGCATCCTCTCGACCCCGGCCGCCTCTCACCTCATCCGCAAATACGGCGCCCAGGGCGGCATCATCCTGTCCGCCAGCCATAACCCGGGCGGCCCCGACGAGGACTTTGGCATCAAGTTCAATGCCGCCAACGGCGGGCCGGCCAGCGAGGCTATCACCGAGGCCATCCACCGGCGCACCCAGAGCCTTGACCGTTACCGCACCTTCGCGGCCCCCGAACTGGACATCGACACGCTGGGCGTCGGCAAGCTTGGCAAGATGCGGATAGAGGTCATGGACCCGGTGTCCGATTACGCCGACCTCATGGCCAGCCTCTTCGACTTTGAGGCCATTCGCCGCCTCTTCGCCAGCGGCCAGTTCCGCATGAAGCTGGATGCCATGCACGCCGTCACCGGCCCCTATGCCACCGAGATCCTTGAGAACCGCCTCGGCGCCCCCGTGGGCACCGTCATGAAGGGCGTGCCCCTGGAGGACTTTGGCGGCGGTCACCCGGACCCCAACCTGGCTCACGCCCAAGAGTTGGTGACCTTGTGCCAGGGACCGGACGGACTGGACTTCGGCGCCGCGTCCGATGGCGACGGCGACCGCAACATGATCTTGGGCCGCGACTTCTTCGTCACCCCCAGCGATAGCCTGGCGGTGCTGGCGGCCAATGCCCACCTGGTGCCTGGCTACGCAGACGGCATCGTGGGCATCGCCCGGTCCATGCCCACCAGCCAGGCCGCCGACCGAGTCGCGGAACGGCTCGGCATTTCCTGCTACGAGACCCCCACCGGCTGGAAATTCTTCGGCAACCTCCTCGATGCCGGCCGCATCACCCTCTGCGGCGAGGAGAGCTTTGGCAGCGGCTCGGACCACGTGCGCGAAAAGGATGGCCTCTGGGCCATTCTTTTCTGGCTCAACCTGTTGGCGGCGCGCCAGGAGACCGTCGCCGGCATCGTCCAGAAACACTGGCAACGCCATGGACGCAACTTCTACACCCGCCATGACTACGAGGCCGTGGACGCCCCGGCCGCCGAGGCCCTGATGGACCGTCTGCGCGCCCTCCTCCCGACCCTGCCCGGCAAGCGGCTCGGTGACTTCAAGGTGGCCTACGCCGACGACTTCGCCTACACGGACCCGGTGGACGCCAGCCGCTCTGAGCGCCAGGGCATCCGCATTGGCCTGGAGGGCGGCTCGCGCCTCGTCTTCCGCCTCTCCGGCACGGGCACCGAGGGCGCCACCCTGCGCCTCTATCTGGAGTCCTACGAGCCCGACCCGGCACGGCACGGCCAGGAGGCGCAGGAGGCCCTGGCGCCCCTGATCCTCATCGCCAATGAACTGGCGCAAATCCAGACCCGGACCGGGCGCGCCGCCCCGGATGTCATCACTTGACGAACTGGTGATGGCCGGGGCGTGGGGCGTGGGGCGTGGGGCGTGGGGCGTGGGAAGAGCAGGTTAGCCCTCGGCCCTGCCGTAAAATTGAACAACCAACCCAATGACCCTGACCTGGATCAAAAAAACGCCCCGCCACTCCTTGCCCCGACCCGGATGTGGGGCTATTCTCCTTTCCGTTCCAAGAGCGGCGCGAGCCCAGGCCGCGCCCGGCCTTGGATTCGACACCCCATTCCACTCGCGCCCTCGCATCCGCCCAATCGCCCCCAAAGGAGGCCGCCTCGACCATGAACGCAAACCCAAGCCGTCGCGAATTCCTCCGGACCCTGGCCCTGGGTTCCGCGGGCCTGTTAGTGGCGCCCCTCACCCAGGCCCAGGCGGCGTATGGCAGCCTGCAAACCCGCGTCGTCAGTCACATCGCCAGTCTGCGCGCCCAGGGTCTGATTGGCGCCGGGGACATGGTCTCCTGGTCCGTCTATGACTTCACCAGCCGCCAGAAGCTGGTCGCCATCAACGAGGACGTGCCCCGCCAGGCGGCGAGCATGATCAAGCCCTTTGTATGCCAGGCCTGGTTTTATCAGGCTAGCCAGTCGTCCAGGATCAGCTACACACCCGAGGTCCGCAAGACCATGGAGCGCATGATTCGCTCCAGTTGCAACACCTCCACCAACCGCCTCATGACCCTGGTCAGCAAGAACGCCGGCAACCGGGGGCCCGGGGATGTGGAGCGGGTGCTCAAACAGAATGGCCCCGACATCTTCCAAGACATCCGCATCGTGGAGCAGATCCCGGCGGGCGGGCGCACTTACCGCAACCTGGCCTCCGCGGGCGACTACCACCGTTTCCTAGCCGCCTTTTGGCGGAGTCAGTTGCCCTACTCCGACGAGATGCGCGCCCTCCTCTCGCTGTCAAATCGCGATCGCATCGTCGATGGCGTGGACTCCATGCCGGACAATGTCCGCGTTTACGACAAGACGGGTTCCACCTCCATGCTCTGTGGCGACATGGGCATCGTGGTGGCGCCGGGTGAGAACGGCGGCAGTTACCCTTATACCTTCGTCGCCATCATCGAAAGCCCGGTCCCCGTCAAAAAGTATTTCGGCTGGATGAAACAGCGCGGCAATGCCATCCGTTCCGTCTCCAACCTCGTTTACCAGGATATGAAGGATCGGTATCAGTTGGCCTGATCAGCCCACTGGATTTTCCGGGTAACGCTGGGATCAAGGCTCGAATCCTCTTAGGTCCCGGATCAGTTCCAGGGGATCGGTCAGGGCCGCCGGTCGCTCCGCGAAGCCCTGCCGCAGAAAGCGGGTCCAGATCACGAACTGAATGATGGCCCACAGCATGGCGCTGCCGTTGCGCGTGTCCCGGCAGCGGACGATCAAGGCCCGCACCCCATCCGGCCTGAACCAGGGCCGCAGGGCCGGATGTTCCGGGAGCAGGGTGTCCAAATGGCCCAACAAGTCAGCCTCCATCCAGTCACCCATGGGGACATAAAACCCACGCTTGCGGGCGAACAAATACTCCTCGGGTAGATCACACCGGGCCCAGCGCGTGAGGAAGAGCGTGCCCACCCCCCTCGCGACCTTCAGCTTGTCGGGCAGGCCCAGACCAAATTCCACCAGGCGATGATCGAGGAAGGGCACCCTCCCCTCCAGGCCCCAGGCCATCATCATGCGATCCGCCTTGACCAGCAGGTTGTCCGGCAATGCCTGCGTGAGATCGATGTACTGCCGGCGCTGCAGGTCGCTCCAGGCCGCGGGCGTTTGCCGCCAGCCCTCGATCACCAACTGCCTGACCAGCGGCAACTGCTCCCGCATCTCCGGGGTGAACAATTTCCGCGGCCACTCCCCCCGAAAGGTGCCTCGGGTCCGGAAACCCTTGGAGCCGGGAGCCAGGAGGTTCTTGAACCACAGTTCCAGCGGCGAGCTGTGATAGCGGCCATAGCCCGCGAAGACCTCGTCGCCGCCCTCGCCGGAAAACACCACCTTCAACTCCTGGCCGGCGGCTTGCGCGAGCAAGGCCGTGGGCAGGTTGGCGTTATCGCGCATGAGCTCATCCGCCGCCCAAATGGTGAGGGGAAAACTCTGGAAGATATCCCGGGCGTTGGGGCATATCTCCCGATGCTGACTGCCGAAACGCCGTGAAATCGCCTGGGCCAGGGGGAGTTCGTCCTTCACGGAGGTCCCTGGGAAGCCGACGGAGAAGGTGCGGATCGGCCGATCGGCATGCTGGCTCAACTGGGCCAACAAGATGGCGGAATCCACGCCCCCGGACAGGAAGAGCCCAAAGGGGACATCCGAACGCATATGTTCGGTGATAACCACCTCCATAAGGGCGTCGAAGCGGGTCGAGGCCTCCTCGAAACCCAGGTCCAAGCGTTGTGCCTGGAGGGGCGACCAGTAGCGATAGCGACGGGCGATTCGACCCTGTTCGATCCAGACGCTTTCCCCCGGCAGCACCCGCTCCACGCCTTGCAATAGGGTGGTCGCCCCCGCGGCAAACTGGGTCTGCAGATAGCGGGCCAGTCCCAGGGTATCGATGCTGGGGGGTCCGTCCAGGAGCGGCAACAGGCCCTTGATCTCCGAGGCAAAGGCTACCCCACTGCTGCTCTCGGCCAGGAACAGGGGCTTGATACCGAGGCGGTCCCGGGCCAGGATCAGGCGGTCATGGGTACTGTCGAAGAGGGCGAAGGCGAACATGCCCAGGATGTGCTCCAGGAAATTCTCGCCGTATTCCCGGTAGGCGTGCAGGATCACCTCGCAGTCGGAATGGGTGAGAAAGCGGTGGCCACGGGACTCCAGCAGGGCGCGCAACTCGATGAAGTTATAGATCTCGCCGTTGGCGATCAGGGTGAGGGTGCCGTCGGCGGTCTTTAGGGGTTGATGCCCGCCGGCCAGATCGATGATCGACAGCCGGGTGTGCCCCATTCCGAAATGACCCGAGACAAAGGTCCCCTGGTCATCGGGTCCCCGATGGGCCAGACGCGCGACGGCGGTCTCCAGGGCCGCGATCCGCACGGGGGCGCTACGATTGAAGAGGCCGACGATGCCGCACATGAGGCTAATCCACTTAAAGGGGTCGAAGGTTGAGTGCCTGGGCGTAGGCGCTGGTGGCATTCTCGATTTCATAGGGCCGGGCGGCCTGCCGCAGGAAATCCCGGGCCGGCGGGTCACGCAGGGTCGCCAGCATGGCGGCCGCCAGGGCCCGGTGATCGCCCACGGGCACCAGGGGGCCGTACTGGCCCTCATGCAGTATCTCCCGGGGCCCGCTGGGACAGTCCGTCGCTACCGCGGGGACACCCACGGCCAGGGCCTCGATCAAGGCAAACCCGAGCCCTTCCAGCGTCGAGGTGAAGGCGAAGAGGCTGGCCTGGGCCAGATAATCCAGGGGTGCATCCACGAAACCAGGCAGATCCAGGGACGCGGCGATGCCCAGCTCCCGGGCCAGGGCCAGGAGCTTGTCGCGATCCTTGCCGCGCCCCAGGATCATGAGACGCGAGGGGTATTCCCGCTGGATCAGGGCGAAGGCGCGCATCAGGGTGGGGAAGTCCTTCCGCTCGCACAATTCGCCGAGCCCCATGATGATAGGCGGGCCGCCATCGCTGAACCAGGGGTGACGGGGCGGGTGGCACCGGCCCGCGAACACCGAGGCGGGCACCACCGGGCAAGGCACCACCTCGATCAGGTTCCGATCGAGGCCGGTGTAAGCGGCCATGTCCTCGGCCACCCCCCGGGAGGTCACGATGACCCTATCGGCATAGGGATAGAGCTTCCCCGTCGAAAAGCGCGTCCTGAGACCATGGAACCAGCCGCGCCGGGCGCAATCGATGGACAGGGTCGTGCCCGTGCCGACCGCGAGAAAGGTGCTGGGGCGCGCCAGACCCTGGGCCAGGGCCCGGGCCAGGATAGCGGTATGATTGATGCGGTCCTTGTCGCAATAGAGGCTCGTGGGTCGCTCGCGGCGTAGATAGCGGGCGACCGCTGGCAAACTGGAATAGGCATGGGCAGTCCCCAGCTCGATGATGCGCACCCCCTCCGGAACCTCCCGGAGGTCAGGCCCATGCCCTTGCACCTTGAGCACGTCCACCCGGTAGCCCCGGCGGGCCAGGGCGGGGACCAGATTACGGGCCAGCCGGTCCACGCCGCTGTGGCCGGAGGTGGCAAAAAATACCGCGAGATCAATGCCCATTCATGGCATCCAGTTAAAGTTTTTGATAGATGGGGACGAGGATCGCCACCTACTTGACGAGCCCCGCGAGGAAGTCCAGATAGGCCCGGGATGCGGCCTCGCGACCAAAGGGCCCGGTCGCCTCACGCAGTTTATCGGGGTCGGGACGGCTATCGAGTGCCACCTGAAGCGCTCGGGCTAGGGCTTGATCATCCCCTACCGGCACCAGCCCGCCCAACTCGCCGTCACGGAGCAGGACACGAATCCCCTCGGTGCACTCCGTCGCGACCACCGGCGTCCCCAGGGCCATGGCCTCCACCAGAACATTGCCGAGCCCCTCCCGCACCGACGAGAGGGCGAGCACGCGGCAACGGGCCATGAAGGGGAAGGGGTTCGCGACGAAACCGTGAAGATCGACCCGATCCACGATACCGAGGCGCGCGGCCAATTGCCCGAGGCGCCCACGTTCCTTGCCCTCGCCGAGGATCAGCAGCCGGGCGTCACGCCCTTCACATAGTCTGGCTAAGGCGCGCAGCAGGGTCGAGAAATCCTTGACCTTGCGTAACCCCCCCACCGCCATCACCACGGGTGGCTGGCCGGGGGCCAGCCAGGGATGATCGCAGGGCGCCGCCGCCAAGGTAGCGAGGTCCGGCGGAATGATGGGGTTGTTCAGGACGCCGATCGGCACGCCACGAATGCGGAAATAGTCACGCAGATCCCGGGCCACATGTTCCGTCAGGGCGGTGATGCCATCGAGCTGCCCGTAGGCTTGACGGATTTGCCGCGTCTCACGCAGGGTCTTAATGAAGTTCCAGCGATGGGCCGCGAAGCGTCCCGACAGGAGGGTGCCCACGGCGGCGACAATGCGGGTCTCCAGCCCCAACAGGCGCTTGACCGCCAGGCCCGCGAAATCGTCGGACAGTTTGCCGGTCAGGAGGATAGCCGGTTGCTGCTGGGGCAGATAGATCCGCAGCAGATTGGTGGGATCGCCCGCCACCGGGATGATGCGCACGCCCTGGGTCAACTCCCCGAGGTAAGGGTGATGCGGGTTGCCGACCAGAAAGTGGACCTCGACACCTAGGGCGGCCAGTCCCGCGGCCAGGCTGGTGAAATTGCGCTCGACCCCGCCGTCCTCGAAGTCGCTCACCAGCAGGGCGATCTTGGCGATCCTCATGGTCCTTCACCTTCCAGGTTCCCCGGTTTGGCGGGAGGCGCAAACCGAAAGCTGTATAAAATTCCGAAGAAGAGGACAAAGAAAAAGCCGAAGTCCACGCGGATAAGGCGAAAGTCATAGAGGCAAAAGAACAGGGTCATGATGCCACCGAGGAGCAGAAACCGAAATAGCGGTGGATCCTGGGCGCCGCGCCGCATCACCCCATAGCTATGAGCCATTAGAGCGATGAAGAGGCCGCCAAAGACCAGGCCGGGCAGCCCGAATCGCACCCAGATTTCAATGGGAACGCTATGCAGATGGGCCCACTCCGGGGCATGGACGCGGTCATGGGTGGACCAGTCCAGCACCCCGGCGGGGACCAGATCCAGGGGGCCCCGGGTGCCCGGTCCCCAGCCCAACAGGGGGCGCTCCCGAATCAGGGCGACGCCGATCCGGTAGAGATTGAGCCGGGTGCCGGAGGATGAGCCATAGTCGTAATGACCTTGAGCATCGGGCTGGGTCAGGGCCGCGACATCGCCCGCGATCCGGTCGCCGCTGGTCCAGAGGACGGCAACCGCCAGGGACAAGATCAACAAGGTGCCAAGGAGGGACAGGCCCAGTCGCCGCCGCGTCCAACCCCGATGGGCCCCGTCGGAACTGGTGCGCACCAAGAGAGAGACCAGAATGACAAGGGCAAGTGTCAGCACCGCGCCCCGCGTCTGCAACACCAACAGAATGGCAAGCAAGAGGGCCACGCCCGTGGTCCAGAGGCCCCAGCCCAGGAGTGGCCGAGGCCGATCCCCAAGGCTAAGCCCCGTGATCTCGCGCCAGAAGCTGAAGAATCCCAGCAGGGCGATGGAGACGAGAAAGCCGAGCCCGAGGGCGGTAAAACCGAAGTCCCCACGGGCATTGAAGCCGACCTGCCCCCGCAGCAAGGCCATGACCGCCGCCACATCGTCCCCGTCCGACCGCTGCAGCACCCCGATCAGTAGCCCCAGGAAGGCCGCCACCAGCACCCAACGAATTCTGACGGGGTCACCGCGCAGCCACCAGGCCACAACGACAAAGAGGAGGGGGCGAACCCAGCCCGAGATGGCGGACCACTGCTGATCGGCGAGGTCGGGAAAGAGCAACGCCGCCCGCCAGGCCAGAAGGGTTGTCAGCACCCCCCCTCCTAGCAAGAGCCACAGGGCTGGCTCCCGCCGCCAGCGCCCCCAAGCGCCGCGCCCATCCAGCAGAAACAGCAGGCCGAGCAGGGCCAGGGCTACATTGGCGACACCCGTCATACTCCAGGCCGAGAAGGAAAAGAGGATCAACAGCACGACGGCCAGTCGATCGCGGAGGCCTGGGCCCGGAGGCAGCGATTTCAAGAAATTTATTGAAATCATAAGGTCATAACTCAGGAACCGGTCTGGGGATGAGGCGCTGGGCGTCCATGACGAGCAGGCCCTGGTGCCAATCCAGATGATGCAGGGCACGCCAGCCGCCACTCGCCGCCCCGGTCGTCTGCCAGACCCGCCGTTCGCGATAGTGCACCGGGGTGAGTGCCTGTACCTGATTCAGGACCAGGCCATGGCCGTAGCGTGGCACCGAGTTCTGGGCCGGGCGCAAAAGGCAGCCCTGCTCATCGACAAAGACCCGACCGCCGGGCCGGCCGCCCCCATAGTCTCGCACCAGGGGGTTGCGGGCATGGGGGAGCCAGCGATCGCTCAGGGGCGAGTCCGCATGGAAGGCCAGGAGTGAGTTATTGAGCCGCGCCTTGCCCTGCCGCGCGCTGCAGAAGAGCCACCAGCGCCCCTCATGCTCGAAGAGGGTCGCATCCGCCGCCTGGAGCCCCTCGATCAAAGTCCGGACGCGGGTCCAACGGTCGGGGAAGGACTGGCAGCGATAAAGGTCCACCC
This sequence comes from Chromatiaceae bacterium, assembly GCA_049290655.1. Classification (GTDB taxonomy): domain Bacteria; phylum Pseudomonadota; class Gammaproteobacteria; order Chromatiales; family Chromatiaceae; genus M0108. The sequence continues at coordinate 10,721 of JBATOB010000467.1, forward strand.
GGCGCGAGGCCGCCGACTCGGGGACCATGTAGAGTTCATCTTCAAAGCTGAATAAAAAGGGGTAGGACAGATGCCGGTCCTCGTCCAAGACGGGCATGGCTGGCCCCAGAGGCGTCAGGTCCGCGCCCAATTCCAGGACGCTGATCCGTCCACGCTGGGTATGGAAGGGATATTCCTCCAGAAAGATAAAGCGCCGCCCGCCCAGCGACCAGGCGAAGGGGTCCGCCCAGAAGGTATCCGCCGGGGGCCAGATGGGGGTCAGCCCCGTGGGGTCCGGATGACTCCAGGCCTCCCGCGCCCGCAAGCCCGCAAGCAGAAACCACTGGGGCCACTGGGTACGCTCATCCCGGGCATCGCGGCGTTTCTGGAGGGCGCGGACCAGATGGGCGTGAATGCCTAGCAAGGGCTGCATGGGGTTAGGCCCTCTCCGACCTCAACCACCGTCTCCATCGCCCTGGGTGACGTAGATCCCCTCGGCGGCCGCCGGCAGACCTCGGACCATCAGGGGGTGGGGTTGGCCGGCCTTGTTCAGGGGCGGGGTAAAACCCATGGCGCCGAGGATGGCGGCAACACCGTTCCCGCAGGCAAAGGTCTCGACCTTCTCCGCCCGCCAGTCGCGCAGCCAGCGCAGGGCGCCGCTCAAGAGGGCGCGGATCGCCTCGGAATCGTCGGGGGCGGTCAGCAGGTCCACGAACTTGGCCCGGCGCCGGCCACGGGTTTGGTAGGTGAGCAGTACCAAGTAGCCACGCAACCGATCCCCAGCGCCGGTCGTGAGGACTCGATAGTCGCCTTCCGGGTGTTGTCGATACCGCCAGTCCAGCGTCCGGGCATCGCGCCGACCGAGGGCGGAGTATCGGCCCCGGACCTCCTCCCACAGGCGGTCGAAACGCCCGTCGAACCCGCCCGCCAAGACCTCGATCGGCAGCCGGGGCCGGGGGCCGAGGGGCAGGCCCAGATCCGCCACCGCGCCGATCAGCCCCCCCAGCGGCCGGCCCAGGCCACGTGCCAGGGTATGCTTCACGGATACCCGCCGACGCAAGGAACAACTACCCGGAATGGTTGTAAAACCGATGCGCCCCATGATGACCATCATGGGGTCGGCGATGTGCTTGGCCACCTGGATCGGCCCCGCGGCGGGGTGGTCGAAGAGGGCGGCGGCAATGCCATGGGTGAAGTCGGGTCCCGGGATGGCCTGGCGCCTGTGGTCTCGGAGGGCCTGGCGCATCAGACCCCAGTGCGTGAGCACATCCACGCACCAGTGGGCAGTGACCGGCTCTCCGCCAATATGCAGCCCGGCGGGAATAGTAGCCAGATTGCCAATAATTTGACCACGCCATGCAGCCACGACCCCCCGATAACCGGGGCTTGGCAGACGCGGGTCCTGGCGCCACTGCCAGTCCCAGAGGCGCTCCGCCCGCGCCGCGGGCTCGGGACCAAAGACCTCCGCCATGCGGGCGATAATCTGGGGTCGATCCGCGTCCGTCCCGGGTCTGATCTCGATCATGGGCAAATCCGCCTTCTATCCAGACGAGGCGCTAGCGATTCACATCGCCAACAGGACTGGCCGAGTTTTTGAGCAGCGGGGTCAGATTCTTGCCGTTGACGACAACCTCGCCTCGGCTGTTGGCTTCAAGGGCGAAGCTGAGTACCTGGGCACCGCCCGCGCCCGGACGCTCGATCCCAACCAGCCGCAGGAAGGCCACCAGGGCGGCCAGATTCCCGCGCTCGGCGGGGGCCACCGCCTCGTCCATGATTTGGGCCAGGGCATCGAGATTGCGCAGTTCGATGTTCGCGATCAGGCTCCCCTCGGGCAAGGCCTGGGGCGTGGCCGGGACCTGGGTCCGGGCCTGGCCTTGCAACCGCATCCCGCCCGCGGGAAGATCGAGCTTGATGTCGTTGATATCGAGCCAGATCGGCTGGGCGCCCAGGAGATTTAGGGCGGCCAGGGGATCGGGCTCCTCCCGCAGGGAGATGGCCAGCAACTCAGCCAGGGGCAGACCACTCAGGGCCAGATCAAGCTGGACTGTCCGGGGCGCCCAGGGGGGCAGCACCGGGTCCAGACCCGAGACGCCTTCCTGGGAATAGGCCAAGGCCAGGATGGGTACCTGGGAGTCCAGACCCTTCAGGGCCAGATGGAGCTTGAGGCCCTCGATGGCCAGGGGGGCCTCCTCGGGCAAGGTGGCCTGGAAGCCGTTAGTCGCGAGGGTAACCTCGAGGCCACCCAGGACGTGGGGTAGCCAATCCAGTAGGGCCGCGGGGCCGGCTGGCGGATTCTGGAGCGCGAACAGGACCGCCTGCACCAAGTTGGTGATGGCCAATCGCTCGGCGCCGACCTCGAAACGCGCCTCCCCCAGCGCGACCTGGCTAGCCTCCGCCACCAGGTCCAGCCCCTTGAGGCGGTATTGCAGCCGCAGATCCCGCGCCAGGGGCTGATCCAAGGGCGGCGTGACGGAGGCCACCAGACCGAACTCGCCCAGACGCAGGTACTCGCCCACGCCGTCCAGGGGCATGGCCAGATCGCTCAAGAGCCATTCCCCCCGAGCCTGGCCACTGGCCCGCAGATAGGCCTCCACTAGGGCTCCGACCTCCTCCAGCAACTGCACGGGATCTTGAAGGTTCAGATCTTCCAGCCGCCCCGACAGGGCCTCCAGGGTATCGAGATCCATATCGGCATAGTCGGCACCCAGCCGCCAACCGCCCAGATGGCCCAGATCCAGGCCCTGCGCATCGCGCCCCGCCAAATCATCGAGCCTGAGTCGCAGACTCCCACCCCAGCGGCCCGCGGCATCGGGTGTCAGCTTGACCGCCAGGCTGAATTCGCCAAGACCCAGGCTGGCCAGGGCGGTGGCCTCCTCGACGGCCGGAGGCGTTTCGGCGCCGATCCCCAAGCCCTGGTAAAGGCCCGCCAGCCGCGCCGGCGGGTCCAGGCGCAAATCGATCCCTGCCAACTGGAGGTCGATCGCCGTCGTCAGGCTGGAGTCCGGGTCCAGTTCCAGGGCAAAGTCGCGCCGCGCCAGATTCAGCCGGGCGGCATCCCCCCCGGCATCGCCGGGAATCCAGAGGGTGGCCGGACCATCGACCCGGAAGCGCCAGGGACCCGGCCCGGTCTCCGGGGGGCGGGCCTGAAGCGCGAGGGTACCAAGCTCAAGCTTCTGGCTATCGGCATCCGCCAAGGTGTCATTCAGACGGGCAAAGGGGAGCCAGAGCCGCAGGGTACCATCGGCCGCTTCCCGGACCTCGAGCTCGCCGCCGGCGGCGAGGCCGGATTCAGGCCCCAGCCCCCGCTGGACCAGGGCCAGGATCTTGGCCGCCCGGTCGGACAAGGGCGGTGACATCCAGGGGTTGCCTTGGGCATCGAGCGTGGCCAGCCAGAGTCCTGGGGCACCTGGCCCCTGGCCAGAGGCACTGAGGCCCGCGGCCAGCACCCCGCCTGGGCGTGACAGGAGGGCGGTGAAGCGATCCGCGCCCTCGCCACCATAGTGGCGCACCCAGAGGGTCTCGCCGGCGGGGTTGAGACGCGCCAGCCAGGCATCGCCGCCCAGGGTCTCCCCCCCAAGCCAATAGCCGCCATCCTCGGTCAGGGCCAAGCCCAGCAGGGAGCGGACCCGTGGCACGCCATCGCCGCCAAGCCGCGGATGCTGTTCGGAAAGGATTTCCCCCCGACCATCGACCCGGCGCAGCCAGACCTCGCTACCCTCGGCCGGGTGCCCCGCCAGCAGGACGGCGCCATCCGCCAGACGCGCCAGGGCCATGACCGCGCCGCCGCCCGCCTGGCCATAACTCCGCTGCCAGTCGATCTGTCCCGTCGCATCGACCCGGGCCAGCC
>JBATOB010000468.1:0-1873 GCA_049290655.1 Chromatiaceae bacterium
GGGTAACGGCGCTCGCGAGCAAGGCCAGCTTCATTAATTTTTTGGCCATGATTCCTCCTTTGGGTGACAAGATTTCTCGGGTAAAACGGGGAACTAAGTCTCCGTTATGCGTGAAGCGTCCATAAGACACTTCCCTTCGCATAGGTTGAAAGCGCCGGCATCCATCATCAGAATAGGCCAGCCCCTTACTTTCAAGGTTTTGACAAGAGGGCCATGGCCTCCCGATTGCCCTTCTGTCGGGCGATGTCCAGCGCCGTGCGGCCCCTGGCATCCTTGAGGGATGGGTCCGCGCGGTAACTCAGCAGCGGGCCGATGGAGTCTCCGTGGCCGGTGTTGACGGCCTCTATCAGGGCGCTGACCCCATCGACATCCTGCTGGTTGGGATTCGCGCCAGCGGCCAGCAGCAGTTCGACGACATCGGCGTGATTACTGCCGATGGCCCAGATGAGGGCCGTGCCTCCTAGCTTGTCATGGGCGTTGGGATTGGCCCCCTTGGCGAGCAGGGTGGCCACGACATCGGTTTGGCCTTCGCCAGCCGCAAGAAGGAGGGCGGTCGCGCCCTCCTTGTCCTTGGCCTCCAGGTCGGCGCCGGCATCGATCAGCATCTTTGCCACCTGGGCGTGGCCACGGGCGGCCGCGTCCATCATGGCGGTGCGGCGATCCTTATCGGAGGCCTTGGGATCGGCGCCCTTGTAAAGCAGTTGCTCCACCATGTCCGCGATGCCGTACCGGGCCGCGATCATGAGGGCGTCCCAGCCGCCGCGGGTGCGGTCGTGCAGGTTGGCGCCCCGCTCGATGAGGAGGGCGGTGATGCCAATGTGACCGTTCTCGGCGGCGAAGGTCAGGGCGGTACAATTGGCGTTGGCGCGGGCGTTAACATTGGCGCCTCGGGCCAGGAGCAGGGCGACGGTCTCTAGATTATCGCCCTCCACGGCCATCATCAGGGCCGTCTTACCCAATTCGTTGGGGCTATCGACGGGCACGCCCTGGTCGAGGTGGCGCATGACCTCCTCGGTGTTGCCGACGGCGGCGGCGTTGCGCATCTCCTTGCCAAGGGATGTATCGGTGGCCTGTGCCGGAAGCGCGGCGACAAGCGCCAGGATGAGGGGCAGGGCGGTCAGGTATCGGGTTGTCATGTCGGCGGCGCCTCGAGGCGATCGGTTCCGGTGGTTTGATCCGGCGATCATTCGGATTTGGCTTTGCTATCGGCTTTCATATCGGCCTGGGTTTGCGCCGTGCCCTCGTCCGGATCGGCCTCCTCGGGCTCTTCGGGCAGGGTATGGGCTACGCCCTTATGGCAGTCAATGCAAGTATCGCCCTTGTCGGGGGCATTGCTGTGGCGGTTGCGGGCGGAGCGGTCCTGGGCCGCCAGGTCCATATGGGCGTACTCATGACAGGAGCGGCACTCGCGGGAATCGGTGGCCTTCATCTTCTCCCAGACGCGGCTGGCCATGTTCCAGCGATGGGCCTCGTACTTCTCCGGGGTGTCGATGGTGCCCATGAACTCATGATAGATGTCCTTGGCGGCCATGACCTTGGCGATCATCTTGGGGATAAAGGGCTGGGGGACATGGCAGTCGGGGCATCCCGCATGGACGCCCGAGGCGTTCTGCCAATGGACCGATTGTTGCAGTTCCTGCAGAACCGTCTGCATGGTGTGGCAGGAGGTACAAAATTCCGTGGTGTTGGTGTGAGCCAGTCCGGCGTTGAAGAGTCCGGCGAAGACGATGCCCGCCGCGAAGATGGTAACGAAGACAAGGATGATTTTCTTGCGGGAGGAGCCTTCGGGCTTGGCCATTGAAATCCTCTCTGGGGGTGGCGATGGCATTTAGGTGGCTCGGCGTTGCCGAATCACGAGCCTGGCGGGATGACT
>JBATOB010000469.1:0-18928 GCA_049290655.1 Chromatiaceae bacterium
CGGTGCCCACCACCACGGTGGCATCCTCGTCGGCGAAGTCACGGACCGTATTACCCACCTCGTCGAACTCACCAATGGTGAGATCCATGCCGGCGGTGATATTGACCAGGATGCCCTTGGCGCCCGAGAGATCGATATCGCCCAGTAGCGGGCTGTTGATGGCCGCCTCCGCCGCCTCGCGCGCCCGATTCACCCCCGTCGCCGCGCCCATGCCCATCATCGCCTCGCCCATCTCGGACATGACGGTCTTGACATCGGCGAAGTCCACGTTAATGAGGCCGTGACGGGTAATGAGTTCGGCGACACCCCGAGTAGCATTGAGCAGGACGTCGTTGGCGGCCTTGAAGGCATTGAGCAGGCTCATTTCCTTGCCCAACACCGCCAATAATTTCTCGTTGGGAATGGTGATCAGGGAATCGACCCGGCTCGCGAGGGCCTCGATACCCTCCTCGGCGATCTTCATGCGCTTGCTGCCCTCGAAGGGGAAGGGCTTGGTCACTACCGCGACCGTCAGGATGCCCAACTCCTTGGCCACTTCGGCAACCACGGGCGTGGCCCCCGTGCCCGTGCCACCGCCCATGCCGGCGGTGATGAAGACCATATCGGCCCCTTCCAGGGCATCGCGAATCCGATCGCGATCCTCCTCGGCCGCCTGACGGCCCACGAGAGGACTGGCGCCGGCACCGAGCCCCTTGGTGATGGCCGCGCCCAATTGCAGGATGGTCTTGACACTGCAATGCTTCAGCGCCTGGGCATCCGTGTTGGCGCAGATAAATTCCACGCCTTCGATGGAAGATTCCATCATGTGGTTAACGGCATTGCCGCCACCGCCACCAACGCCGATGACCTTGATGACGGCGTTCTGGGTATGGGTATCCATCAGCTCGAACATAAATTGGCTCCTATCGCAATTATTTGATATCTAAAGGATTGACTCTTGGGCCGCCCAGAACTTCTAATCTGATGGCCACGATCCACATCTTGGCGTCCCCGACCAGAGCGACGCCGGCCACGACCCCTGAAGGCCGTGAAAAAAATCAGAAATTCCCCTGGAACCAATTCCGCATCCGCCCCAGTACTCCCTTGAGACCCTGATTCTCTTTCGGCAGGGAACGGAAAGCGAAACGGTTCTGGCGGGCATACAGGAGCAGGCCGACCCCAGTGGCGTGGATGGGATTACTCATCACCTCCTCCAATCCCACGGCATTCTGGGGGTGCCCCAGGCGGACGGGCATATGGAAGACCTCCTCCGCCAAGTCCATCAGCCCCGCCATCTTGGAACTGCCACCGGTCATGACGACACCGCTGGCAACCTTGGCCTCCAGGCCGGTGCGGCGCAGCTCCGCCAGCGCCAGGTTCAGCAGCTCCTCGTAGCGAGGCTCCACCACCTCGGCCAAGGTCTGACGCGACAGGCGGCGCGGGGGGCGCTCGCCAATACTCGGCACCTCGATCATTTCGCCCCCTCCCGCGAGTTGGGCCAGGGCGCAGGCATGGCGGACCTTGATCCGTTCCGCATACTGGGTCGGGGTGCGCAGGGCCACGGCAATATCATTGGTAACCTGATCCCCGGCGATGGGAATGACCGCCGTGTGCTGGATGGCGCCATCGGTAAAGATCGCCAGGTCCGTGGTACCCCCGCCAATATCGATGAGACAGACGCCCAACTCCTTCTCGTCTTCCCCCAGCACCGCATAGCTCGAACCGAGCTGTTCCAGCACCAGATCATCCACCTCCAGGCCGCAGCGGCGGATGCACTTGACGATGTTCTGCGCGGCGCTAACAGCACCCGTAACGAGATGCACCCGCGCCTCCAAGCGGACACCGCACATGCCGATGGGCTCGCGGATACCCTCCTGGCCGTCGATGATGAATTCCTGGGGCAGAACATGGAGGATCCTCTGGTCCGCCGGAATGGCGACCGCCCGGGCGGCGTCGATGACCCGATCCATGTCGGCCTGACTCACCTCCCGGTCCTTGATGGCGGTGATGCCGTGGGAACTCAGGCTACGGATATGGCTGCCGGCGATGCCCGCGTGGACCGAGTGGATCTCGCAGCCCGCCATCAGTTCCGCCTCTTCGACGGCGCGCTGTATGGACTGAACCGTGGACTCGATATCCACCACCACGCCGCGCTTGAGGCCCCTGGAGGGGTGGGTGCCGACCCCCACGATCTCGATCAGGCCATCCTCCCGTTCCTCGCCCACCAGGCAGGCGATCTTGGAGGTGCCAATATCCAGCCCCACTAATAAATTTTTATCGCCGCGTCGCGACATCTGGGCTAACTCCGGGACGACCGTCGGTTCTCGACCGGCGGTCCAAGGTGGGGAACAGGTGTTTGATGGGGCGCGGGGCCCAAGAAATGGCCAGCGGGGCCGGTCTGGACGATCCGCATGGGGCTCGGGTCAGCTTCCCGAGCAATCCTGGCGCCGGACCAGCTTACAGCTAAACCATTACTATATCGCATATCCACGCGTGCCGGACGCCCTGCCGCCAGGATGTTGGGATAGGCGCGCAGGAAGCGCTCCAGGCGTGAATCGACATCCGTCTTGCCCAACAAGAGGTTGAAGCCGGCATCCATCGTCAGGGTCCAAGCCCCCCGCGGATCATCCTCGATGGCCAGGATGGATAGGCCCTGGGACTTGAGCAAGGGCTGCCAGGCCTGGAAGCGCGCGACCACTTGCGGCGCCTGATCATCGGGACCCGCCAGACGCGGCAGGCCATGGGGTATTTCGTGTCGATCTGGCCGAAACACCCGGCCCTCGGCGGTCACCAGGCCATCATCGCCCCAACGGGCCAAGGGCTTATGCTCCCGGACCGAGATCACCAGCCGGTCCGGCCAGGCGCGGCGCACCCCAGCGCTACTAACCCAGGGCAGCTCCTTGATCTCGGCCTGAATAGCCGCCAGGTCCTGGGTGAGAATACCGGCATCCAGCGTCTGGCCGACCCGGTCCTGGATCTGCTGCAACGTCATTTGCCGCACCTCGCCCTCGATACTGACCACCCGCACCGGCAGATACTGGGACTCCAGGCGCAACAGCCAGTGGCCACCACCAACCAGGATGGCGATCAGAAACAGGCCAGAGAAACCCTTGAACAACCGCCAGGCCACCTGGGGATCAAACCTTGGTACCGGCGGGGGGGAGGGATGCTTCGCCATCGGGTGGACCATCCTATGCAAGGCTCGTCTCCAGGATGCGCCTGACCAATTCATCAAAGCCAATACCTCGGGCATTGGCCGCCATGGGCACCAGGCTATGATCGGTCATGCCTGGCACCGTGTTAATCTCCAACAGATTGGGTCCCCCCGCCCCATCCAACATCAGGTCCACCCTACCCCAGCCCCTGGCGCCGACGGTCTCGAAGGCCGCGAGGGCCAGGGCTTGCAGTTGCTTCTCCTGCTCCGGGGACAGTCCGCAGGGACAGAGGTAACGGGTGTCATCGGCGAAATATTTGGCCTGATAGTCATAAAAGACGCGGGGCGTCTCCAGCCGGATCATGGGTAAGGCCTCGTCGCCGAGGATGGCGCAGGTAAATTCGGGGCCACTGATCCAACGCTCGGCGATCACCAGGCGGTCATAACGCGCCGCCTCGCCCCAGGCCGACGACAGTTGATCCTCGTCCTCCACCCGCGCCATGCCAATACTGGAACCCTCGTGGGCCGGTTTGATCATGAGGGGAAAGCCCAGGGCCGCCGCTCGCGGCAGGTCATCGCCCCCGCGGAGCGGAACGAAGTCCGCCGTGGGCAGGCCGGCGCCCTGCCAGGCCAGCTTGCAGCGATATTTGTCCATACCCAGGGCCGAGCCCAGGACGCCCGAACCCGTGTAGGGCAGGCCCAGGGCCTCCAGGGCACCCTGAATTTGACCATCCTCGCCACCCCGGCCGTGGAGCATGATGAAGACGCGGTCGTAACCCCCCCGCCGCAGCCGCTCCAGGACACTGGCATCCGGGTCCAGGGGCTCTACATCCACCCCTTGGCGCCGCAGGGCCGCGAGTACCGCATGGCCGCTCTTGAGCGAGATCTCGCGCTCCGCCGATGTGCCTCCCAGGAGCAAGGCCACCTTGCCGAAATGGGCCACGTCCGGATTCATGCCGTCTCTCCTCCGATGAAATGGACCTCGGTCCGCAGCGTCACGCCGCTGTGACTGGCCACCCTCGCCCGCACCCGCTCGATCAGCCGCAAGATGTCGTGGGCGCTGGCGCCGCCGGTATTGATGATGAAATTCGCGTGCCGGGTCGATACCTGGGCGCCCCCCTCGCACTCACCCTTGAGGCCCGCGGCCTCGATCAGGCGCGCGGCATAATCCCCGGGAGGATTGCGAAAGACGGACCCGCAACTCGGCTGGCCTATGGGCTGAGACTGGTTGCGTCGCTCCAGGAGGTCGCGAATGCGGGCCTGGCAAGCCGCGGGCTCGCCGGTCTCCAGGTCTAATTCAACCGCGAGAAACCACTCCTCCCTGGGTCCCTCGACCTGGCGATAGTCCACCTGGAAGTCCGCGGGGACCCGCTCCCGGACCCGACCCGCGCGGTTCACCGTCATGACCTTGCGCACCCGTTCCCATGTCTCGCTGCCGTGGGCCCCAGCGTTCAGGGCCAAGGCACCACCCAGGGTCCCCGGGATGCCGGCCAGGAACTCGATCCCGGCCAGACCCGCCCGGGCGGCGAAGCGCGCGGCGCTGGCGCAGGAGACACCGCATTCCGCCCTCAGTCCCAGATCACCCAGCCGCTCTAGGGCGCCCAAACGGCCTTGAGTCTGGATGACAGTGCCGGCAAAGCCCTCGTCACTGACCAGGAGGTTGCTCCCCAAACCCAGCCAGAGTAGCGGCTCCTCGGCCTCCAGGGTGCCCAAAAAGGCTACCAGATCCGCCACGTCCGCCGGACGATAGAAACGCTTGGCCGGCCCGCCCACCCGCCAACTGGTATGACGCGCCAGGGGCTCGTCCAGGCGGAGTTCGCCGCGCGGGGGGAAAGGGGCGTCACTCATTGGCCGCCACCCCCGGCAAGCGCGAGGCCCCGCGCCCTAATCCCGGTCGGCATCCCCGTCTCCCCGCCGCAGTATCCCTGGCAAGCGCGCGGCCAGCCCGCCAATGTCGCCCGCCCCGGAGAGCAGCACCAGGTCGCCGTCCTCCAGGAGATGGCCCAGCACCCCGGGTACCTCGTTAAGATTTTTGCAGAAGACGGGATTGACCTGGGCCCGGGCGCGGATGGCGCGACTGAGGGCGCGGCCATCGGCCCCCGGGATGGGCGCCTCCCCGGCGGGATAGACCTCGCAGAGCACCAGGCGGTCCACGCCGGAAAGGACCTGAACGAAGTCGTCGAACTGCTCCTGGGTGCGACTGTAACGGTGGGGCTGGAAGACTAGCACCAGCCGCCGGCCGGGCCAGCCCTGCCGCGCCGCCTCCAGGGTCGCCGCCACCTCGCGGGGGTGATGGCCATAGTCGTCGATGAGGATTAAGCCACGACCCGCGGCATCCTGGACCTGGCTCACCACGAAGCGCCGGCCTATGCCCTGGAAACCCGACAGGGCCCGGCGGATGGCATCCACCGGCACCCCCAATTCCAGACCAACGGCGATCGCCGCCAGGGCATTGAGGACATTGTGTCGGCCAGGGAGGTTGAGCTCCACCGGGAAATGGCCGCCCGCATGCTGGACCTCGAAAAACATCCGCAGCCCCTCCTGGCGGACCTGATCGGCCCGCACGTCCGCCTCCGGCCGGGTGCCATAGGTCCGCACGGGGCGCGGGACCTCGGGTACCAGCTCACGCACCTCCTTGTCATCGATACAGAGCACCGCCAGCCCGTAGAAGGGCAGATGGTGCAGAAACTCCATGAAGGTATTCCGCAGCCGGCCAAAGTCGTTGCCATAGGTCACCATGTGGTCGGCGTCGATGTTGGTGATGACCGACAGCATGGGCTGCAAATAGAGAAAGGAGGCGTCGCTCTCGTCGGCCTCGGCCACCAGATAGTGATGGCTGCCAAGCCGGGCGTTGGCACCGGCGCTGTTCAACAGGCCACCGATGATAAAGGTCGGGTCCAGGCCACCCTCCGCCAGGACGCTCGCCACCAGACTGGTGGTGGTGGTCTTGCCGTGGGTACCGGCGACCGCCACGCCATGGTAGAAGCGCATGAGCTCCGCCAGCATCTCGGCGCGCCGCACCAGGGGGGCGCGGACCGCGCGAGCGGCGATGATCTCGGGGTTGGCCTCGTCGATGGCGCTGGAAACGACGACGGCATCCACCCCCTGGACCTGTTCCGCCGCGTGGCCAATAAAGACCCGGGCGCCCAGAGTCTCCAGCCGCTGGGTCGCCGCGTTGGCACGCTTGTCGGAGCCGGATACCTCGTAGCCCAGGTCCAACATGATCTCGGCGATACCGCTCATGCCCGCGCCACCGATGCCAATAAAGTGCAGGCGACGGATACGGCCCATGCGACCGGCATGATGCCCAGGCAAGAGAAGGGAGGGGTTATTCATGGGGCAATCTCGGCGAGGCAAGCAGCGGCGATACGTCTCGCGGCATCCGGCATGGCCCGGGCGCGGACCGCCTCGGCCATGGCCAGGAGACGGGCGCGGTCACCGAGTAACCGGGTCAGGATGGCGCCTAGTCTCGCGGCGTTTAATTGGGATTGGGGCAGAATCTCGGCCCCGCCAGGGTCCGCCAGGTAGGCGGCGTTAGCGGTCTGATGATCGTCCACCGCCGAGGGGTAGGGGACCAGAATCGCGCCCAGCCCCGCGGCGGCCAGTTCCGACACCGTCAGGGCGCCGGCGCGACATATTACCAGATCCGCCCAGCCATAGGCCTCCGCCATGTCGCTGATAAAAGGCGTCACCTCGGCCTCGACCCTGGCGCTGGCGTAAGCCTGGCGAGCGACCTCCAGGGTCCGTTCACCGGCCTGGTGGCGAATCAGGGGGCGGGCCTCGGCCGGCATGAGCGCGACGGCGGCGGCGACCTGCTCGTTCAGGGCCTGGGCACCCAGTGAGCCACCGACCACCAACAGGCGAGCCCTACCCTGGCGCCGGCCCAGACGCTCCCCCGGTGCGGCCAGGGCGCCAATCTCGGGGCGCACCGGATTGCCGCAGGTCTCGGCGCCACGGCTCGTGGGAAAACTATTGGGGAAGGCCTGGAAGACCCGCCGGGCGATCCGGGACAGCCACTGGTTGGTCAGGCCCGGCACCTGGTTTTGCTCATGGATAATGAGGGGAATGCCCAGCAATCGGGCCACGAGACCGCCGGGGCCCGAGGCGAATCCCCCCATGCCCAGCACCAGGTCCGGACGCCGGCGGCGCAAGATGCTTGCCGCCTGGAACATGGCCACCGTCAGCTTCCAAGGGGCCGTCAGTAAGGCGAGCCCACCCTTGCCGCGCAGGCCCTCGATGCCGATCCATTCAATGTCAAAGCCATGCTCGGGCACCAGCCGCGCCTCCATCTTCTCGCGGGTCCCCATCCAGAAGACCTCCTGGCCCTGGTCCCGCAACAACTCGGCAACCGCCAGGGCCGGGAAGACATGACCGCCGGTCCCACCGGCCATGACGGCTAGGCGCGCACCCATGACACCCTTCCCACACTAGTTTCGGGACCCGGGTCACGCTTCGCCTCCATGTCGATGCGTAACAGCACGGCGATGATCATGCAGGCGACAATGAGGCTGTTGCTGCCATAGCTCATAAAGGGCAGGGTCAAGCCCTTGGTTGGCAGCAGGCCGACGTTGACACCAATATTGATGAGCCCTTGAAGACCCAAACCCAAACCAAAACCCTGGGCTAGATAGGCCTCGAAATGCCGCCCCGCGCGCCGGGCGCAAAACCCGATGCGAAAGGCGCGCCAGACGATAATGGCAAAGGCGACCAGGACCAACAATACCCCCGCCAGCCCCAACTCCTCGCCGACAACGGCAATGATGAAGTCGGTGTGCGCCTCCGGGAGATAAAACTGTTTTTGGATGCCGTTCCCCAGCCCAACCCCGGCCCATTCCCCCCGCCCAAAGGCGATCAGGGCCTGGCTTAACTGGAAGCCGGTATCAAAGGGGTCCGCCCAGGGATCCCGATAGGAGATGACTCGCTGCATCCGGTAGGGCGAGGAGATCACTAGGGCCACGCCAGCCAGGACCACGGCACCGACCAGGGCGCCAAAGTAGGCGATATGCACCCCCCCCAGAAAGAGCATCGCCATGACGGTGGCCATCAGCACCACGGTGGTGCCAAAGTCGGGCTCCGCCATGATGAGGGTGGCGGCGATGACGATCAGCACCATGGGCTTGAAAAAGCCCATAAAGCGGGTCTCAACCTCCTCGCGGCGCCGCACCAGGTACCCAGCGATGAAGATGACGGCGAAGAACTTCATGAATTCGGAGCTTTGGAGGTTGATCGGCCCCAGGGGTATCCAGCGAGTGGCGCCATTGACATTGCGTCCCAGGCCAGGGATGAGCACCATCACCAACAAGAGGATGCCCACGAAAAAAAGCAGGGTCCCGTAACGCTCCCAGAAGCGGATGGGCACCGCCAGGACCCCCAAGGCGGCCGTCAGGGCCAATGCCAGGGCAGCCGCATGGCGCCAGATGAAATGGAAGGGATCATGGAACTGGCGATCGGCGATGGGCATGGAGGCCGAGGCAACCATGACGAAACCCAACCCGATCAGCGCCGCCGCGGCTATTAGCAGGGTCCAATCCATCTCGGGCAGGCGTGGCGCCTGTTGCCGGCGGGACAGGGGCTTGACGCTTTCCAATGCCTCGCTCATGCCCCTAGCCCCTTCACCGCCGCCACGAAGACGCGGCCGCGATGTTCGTAATTGTCGAACATATCGAAACTGGCGCAAGCCGGTGACAGCAACACCGAGTCGCCGGGCAGGGCGACCGCCGCCGCCAGCCGCACCGCCTCCTCCATATCCCGGGCCTTTTGGGTTGGAACCCGGCCCGCGAGGACGCCATTAATCCGGGGACCATCGCGGCCTATCAGGATGACGGCGCGGGCGGTACGCCCGATCGTCTCCGCCAGCTCGCCAAAGTCGGCACCCTTGCCATCACCACCGGCGATGAGCACGGCCCGGCCCGGCCCGGCCGGATCGATCAGGCCCCGCAGGGCTGCCACCGTGGCCCCCGGATTGGTACCCTTGGAATCGTCGAACCAGCGCACGCCCCGGCGCTCCGCCACCAGCACGGTCCGATGGGCCAGGCCCTGGAAGACTCGCAGCGCCGCCAGCCGGGAAGCCAGGGGCAGGCCACAAACCTCACCGAGGGCCAGGGCCGCCAGGGCATTGGCCAAATTGTGGCTGCCAGCCAGTGGCAAGTCGTCCGTCCGCATCAGGGGCTGGTCGCCCCGCGCCAGCCAGGTCGCACCCTCGCGCTCCAGCAGACCATAATCCGCTTCCGCCTGGGGCGCCCCCAGGCCAAACCAGATATCCCCCCCCGCCAAACCCGCCATGGCCGCGACTTTCGGGTCATCACGATTGAGCAGGGCCACCTCGGCGCCACGCAAGAGACTAGCCTTGGTGGCCGCGTAGGCGTCCAGACTCGGATAGCGGTCCAGGTGATCGGCGGAGATATTCAGGACCGTGGCCACCCGCGAGCGCAGTGACCAGGTCGTCTCCAACTGGAAACTGGAGAGTTCCAGGACGTAAAGCTCGACCGTGGGATCCAGCAGATCCAGGGCGGGCTCACCCAGGTTGCCACCCACCGCCGTCTTAAGCCCGCTCGCCCGCGCCATCTCGCCGACCAGGGTCGTGACCGTGCTCTTGCCGTTGGAGCCGGTGATGGCGACGATGGGGGCCTGGGCGGCGCGGGCAAAGAGCTCGATATCCCCCGCCACCTCCAAACCACGCCCCAGAGCCGCCGCCAGGCGCGGGTCCCCTAAGGCGATGCCAGGGCTGATGACCAGGCGTTCTGCCGCCGCCAGGGCCGCCGCATCGAAGTCGCCCAGGAAAAGTGGCAGGTCCGGCATCTCCTCGCGTGCCGCGTCCAGACCCGGCGGCTTGGACCGGGTGTCGGTCACCGCCACTGGCACGCCTTGAGCGCGGAGATGGCGGGCACAGGACAGGCCCGTCTTGCCCAGCCCCAGGACCAGTGTCTTGGGCTGGGCCGGAGGCCCCAGGGAGTCGCCTTGTGGGTGGAAGACGCTATTCATCAGCGGATCTTGAGGCTCGCCAGCCCCACCAGGACCAGAATGACACTGAGGATCCAGAAGCGCACGATGACCCGTGGCTCCGGCCAGCCCTTGAGTTCGAAGTGATGGTGCAGTGGCGCCATGCGAAAGACGCGCTTGCCCGTCATCTTGAAGGAGGCAACCTGAAGCATCACGGACAGGGTCTCGGCGACGAAGATACCGCCCATGATGAGCAGCACCAGTTCCTGCCGGACGACCACGGCCACCACCCCAAGGGCCGCGCCCAGGGCCAGTGCCCCCACATCGCCCATGAAGACCTGGGCGGGATAGGTATTGAACCAGAGAAACCCCAGGCCAGCCCCGACCAGCGCCGAGCAAAAGACGACCACCTCGCCCACGCCTGGGACGCTGGGTATCAGCAGATACTCCGCGAACTTAACGTGACCCGAGGCATAGACGAAAATCCCCAGTGCCCCCATTACCAGCACCGTTGGCATGACCGCCAGGCCGTCCAGACCATCCGTCAGATTGACCGCGTTACTCGACCCGACGATAACCAGATAGGTCAGCAGGATGTACCAGGGCCCGAGTTGCAGGGAGACGTTCTTGAGATAGGGAATCAGCAGGGCCGTCTCCGCCGGGGTCTTGGCGATCCAGAAGAGCCAGACGGCGGCGATCAGCCCCACCACCGACTGCCAGAGATACTTATGGCGCGCCGCCAGGCCGCGGGGGTTGCGCAGCACCAGCTTCTTGTAGTCATCCACCAGGCCGATGGCGCCAAAGGCCAGGGTCACCAGCAGCACTACCCAGACATAGATATTGGCCAGGTTTGACCACAGCAGGGTGGAGATCCCCACCGCCACCAGCATGAGGGCGCCGCCCATGGTGGGGGTACCGGCCTTGCAGAGGTGGGACTGAGGGCCATCATCGCGTACCGTCTGGCCAATCTTGTATTGCCGGAGACGGCGGATCATGGCCGGACCCAGGATAAAGGAGATGGCCAGGGCCGTCAGCACCCCCAGGATGGCGCGCAAGGTCAGATAGCGGAAGACCCCGAAGCCGCTATTGAATTGGGTGAGCCATTCGGTTAGGTAGAGCAACATACTTCAGCCCTCCGGCTGGGCGCAGAGGGCATCCGCGACCCGGTCCAGGGCCGCGCGTCGCGAACCCTTGACGAGAACCAGATCGCCACTGTCCAGGTCCTGGCGCAGAGTAGTGATGAGTTCGGCCTGACCCGAAAAATGCCGGGCCCCCGGGCCAAAACCGGCCCCCGCCTCGGCACTCAGGGTGCCAACCGTGTAGAGGACATTGACCCCGGCCTCCCGGGCCGCCTGACCCAGGCGATGGTGGAGTTCGGGCGCCTCGGGTCCCAGTTCGCCCAGATCCCCCAGGACCAGCAGATGACGTCCAGGCAGGGACATGAGGACGGCGATGGCCGCCTCCACCGAGTCCGGATTGGCATTGTAGGTATCGTCGATCAGACGCGGGCCCCCGGGGACCCGGCGGGGAAACAGGCGGCCAGGGACTGGCCGCATGGCGGCCAGTCCCGCCGCGATGGTCTCGGGGGCTATCTCTAGGGTCTGGGCCATTGCCACGGCCACCAAGGCATTCGATACGTTGTGAGCCCCCGCCAGGGCCAATTCCAGGTCCAGCACCAAGCCGGTTGCCGTCACCTGAAAGCAGGTGCGGAAGCCCGCCTCGTCCCAGTAGGTCTCCACCGCCGCCAGATCGACGCTCAGATCAGCCGCTCCACTCGGGCCGCAGGTGAGGCAGGTCCGGGCGCCGGCCAGTTCCCGCCACAACCCGGTCCAGGGCGAAGCGGCGGGGAAGATAAATATGCCATCCTGGCGCAGTCCCGCGACGATCTCGCCCTTGGCCCGGGCCACCCCTTCCAGGCTGCCGAAACCCTCCAGATGGGCGCGGCCAGCATTGGTGATGGCCGCGACCTCGGGGCGGGCGATACCGGTCAGATAGGCAATCTCCCCCGGATGGTTGGCACCCATCTCCAAGACCAGAAAATCCTCTTCTCCCGCCTCCAGCAGGGTCAGGGGCAGGCCGATGTCGTTGTTCAGGTTGCCCCGCGTCGCCCGCACCCGGCCCGCCTGGCCGAGAATGGCGGCGATCATCTCCTTGGTCGTGGTCTTGCCGTTGCTGCCGGTCAGGGCGACGACGCGGCCGGCGAAGCGCTCGCGATGGGCGGCGGCCAGTTGGCCGAGGGCCAGGCGGGTATCCTCGACCTGCCACTGTGGCAGATCGATGGCCAGGGGTCGTTGGACCATGAGGGCAGAGGCGCCCTGGTCACGGGCGCTGGCGGCGAAGTCATGGCCATCGTGGCGCTCGCCCGGCAAGGCCACGAAGAGACGGCCGCTCAGATCCTGGCGGCTGTCGATACCCACGCCACGAAAGCCTTCGTCGGCACCCAGAAGTCGGCCACCCACCCGGGCGACGGCCTGGTCCAGGGTCCAGGACAGGGAAGACGCCGTCACGCCGCGGCCTCCAGGTATCGAGCCCCCATCCGCTCGGCAAGAGCCTGCTGGACCTGGGCGCGGTCGCTGAAATGGACCTGGCGGTCCCCGAGGTCCTGAAGGGTCTCGTGGCCCTTGCCCGCCACCAGCACCACGTCATCCCTGCCGGCGGTGGCAATGGCGCGCCGGATGGCCAGGCCGCGCCGGCGCTCGATGGCGGCCCGTGCCGGCTGTTTCATGCCTCCCAGGATCTGGTCGATGATGTCATGACCCTCCTCCCGGCGCGGGTTGTCATCGGTAAGGAGCACCTGGTCGGCCAGGCGTTCGGCCACCGCCCCCATGAGGGGCCGCTTGCCGGCATCCCGGTCGCCGCCACAGCCGAAGACGCAGATCAAGCGGCCCCGGGCGTGGGCACGCAAGTTGAGCAGGGTCTGCTCCAGGGCGTCCGGGGTGTGGGCAAGGTCCACCACCACCAGGGGGGCGCCGGCGCCACCGAAACGCTCCAGGCGCCCGGGCACGCCGCGCACCTTGGCCAGTGCCCGCAGCGCCCGGTCCAGGTCCAGACCCCGGGACAGCAGCACGAGCAGCACGGCCATGACATTGGCGGCATTGAAGCGACCGATCAGCCCTAGTTCTAGGCTCGCCGCGCCGGCGCTGGTCTCCAGGTCCAGCCGCATACCCCCGGGGGAGGGGGCGAGGTCGCGCAGACGGGCCCAGACCTCGCAGGCCTTGGGAACTTCCAGCGCGGCATTCAGACTATAGCCACCGACCTTCACGC
Organism: Chromatiaceae bacterium; assembly: GCA_049290655.1. GTDB lineage: Bacteria > Pseudomonadota > Gammaproteobacteria > Chromatiales > Chromatiaceae > M0108. The sequence goes on from JBATOB010000469.1 coordinate 13,337, forward strand.
CCGCCGCCAGTCCCCCCCAAATGCGGGGGCTCAGGGCATCGTCGAGATTGAGGATGGCCCATTCGAGCCCAGGGAACTGAAAGAGGCTGTGCTTGGCCAGGCCCTGGCTCGCCATGCCGCCGTGATGATCCCGGCTCGAATGGGTGAAGATGGCATGGCGGAAGCGCACTCCCGCTGCCCGGCCCTGAACCAGGGCACGGGAGGAGACCTCCATGGCCACAGCCCGGGCCCCGCGCTCGCGCAGCCAGGCCAGTGTCTCCTGGAGGCTCACCGGGTCCGAGGTGGCGTGGGTGGCGGGCTCCAGATCATCGGCAAAGCCGACCCCTAGGGTGCCGATCAAACCACAGGCGATGTCCCCGGCCAGGGCCTGGGCCAGGTAGTGGGTGACGCTGGTCTTGCCGTTGGTGCCAGTGACGCCCAGTACCTGAAGGTGGGCGCTGGGCTCGCCCAGGAAGCGGCCCGCCAAGCGGCTCGCCTGGTGGAGCAGATCTGGCACGGGTATGACCGGCAGGCCCAGGGAGACGCCGAGGCCAGCCATGGTCACCGCCTCCCAGGGATAACCCGGCTCGGCCGCGATAGCGGCCGCGCCCCGCGCCCGGGCCTGAGCGGCGAAGTCGAGCCCATGTCCCTGACCACCCTGACAGGCGAGAAAGAGCCAGCCTGGCTGGATGCGGCGGCTGTCCAGGGCCAGTCCCGAGATAGCCACATCCTCTCCTGCTTCCAAGTCGGCCGCGGCAAACCCCGCGACCAGATCACCTAATCGCCACAGGGGTCGCGGGGCCAGGGCTCGATGATGGCGCGCCATCATCGAGCCGTATCCATGCTGGCCATCAGCATCTTCACCTCCGGATGGTCCGGCGGCACATTGAAGAGGCGCAGGGCGCCCTGCATGATACGGGCGAAGGCGGGGGCCGCCACCAGGCCGCCATAGTACTTGCCGGCGCCCGGTTCATCGACCATGACCACTAGGACGAAGCGCGGATCCTTGGCCGGGGCCATGCCGGCGAAGACGGCCTGATAGCGCCCGGCGGCATAACCCCGCCGGCCGGAGGACTTCTTGGCCGTGCCCGTCTTACCGGCAACGCCATAGCCCTCGATCATGGCCTGCTTAGCGGTACCCTTGGGGGAGACCACCGTCTCCATCATGGCGCGGACCTGTTGCGCCGTCCTGACACTCAACACCTGCTCACCCGCCGGGGCCTGGTCCACCTTGAGCAGGCTCATCGGCCGCAGCACGCCATCGGCGGCCAGCACCGAGTAGGCCCGGGCCAGTTGCAGGGGCGTGACCGAGAGGCCATAGCCGAAGGCCTGGGTGGCATACTCGAAATCGGACCAGCGCTTGTAGTTGCGGAAGCGGCCGGTCTCCTCGCCCGGGAACTGAATCCCGGTGGGCCTGCCGAACCCTACCTTGTCGTACAGGTTCCAGAGGCTCTCGCGTTTCATGCGCAGGGCCATCTTGACCACGCCGACGTTGCTGGACTTGGTGATAACGGAGGTGGTGTCCAGGCGCCCGTAGTTGTGGATATCCTTGACCGTGTTACTGCCCACCGCGAGGGAGCCGGGACTGGTGTCGATGGGCGTGGTCGGCGTTACCAGGCCCTGTTCCAGGGCGGCGGCGACGACGAAGGGCTTGATGGTGGAGCCCGGTTCCATGACATCGGTCACGGCGCGGTTGCGGCGGGTGCTCTCGTCACCGTCCTTGTCACCGTTAGGGTTGTAGGCCGGCTGGTTGACCATGGCCAGCACCTCCCCGGTACGAACATCCAGCACCACCGCCGAGGCGGACTTGGCCTTGTGCTCCCGGACCGTGCGCATCAGCTCCCGGTAGGCGAGGTATTGCAGGCGGCGGTCGATGCTCAACTCCAGGTCCTTACCATGACGCGGGGGGCGGACGCGCTCCACCTCGGCGACCAGTTGCTGATGGCCATCCTTGATGACCCGCCGCAACCCGGGTTCGGCGCCCAACCAACCGTTGAAGGCCAGTTCCATGCCCTCGATGCCCTTATCGTCCACGTCGGTAAAGCCGATGATATGGCCGAAGATCTCCCCGCCCGGATAGAAGCGCTTGTACTCGGTCTCCATACCAAGCTCGTGAATCTGGTACTGCGCCTTGATCCGCTCCACATCCTGAGCCTGATCGGGATCGATACGCCGCTTGAGATAGATAAAGCCCTTCGTCTGGCGGTCCGCGACCCGCTGCTTCAGGTCCTTCTTGGCGATCCCCATGGCATCGGCCAGCTCCCCCATAGCCTCGGGGTAGTCCTTGAGCTTGCGGGGGTCGGTCCAGACGCTGGCAACGGGAGAACTCACCGCCAAGGGCTCGCCGTTGCGATCCAGGATCATACCGCGCCGTGCTGGGATCTCCCAGTCACGGAGATAGCGGGCCTCGCCCTCCTCGCGCAGGAATTCCCGTTCCAAGACCTGGCGCTGGAAGGCGCTCGCCAGCACCGCGAAGAGTAAGGCGCCCAGCAACCCCAGCAACACCAGGCTGCGTTTATTGAAATTAAAGGTAAGGCTCTTGCCGCTCCCGTCGCGTTTGCGCCTCACTAAATCAGTGCCGAACATGACCCAATCCCCCAATGGTCCTGACATCCACCCCCCGCGGCATAAACATATCCAGCCGCGTCCGCGCCGCCATTTCCACCCGTGGGTGGGTACCGAGCGCCGCCTCCTCTAGCCGCAGCACGCCCCACTCCTCCTCCAGACCCTGGACTTCCCGGGTGAGCGACTGCAACGCCGTGAATTCGATTCGTGTTTGATATTTGGCGTAAACGACCCCGATCCCGGAGGCCACGACGGCCAGGCCGAGCAGGGCAACGAAGAGGAGATCCCGCATGGTCATGCCAAGCGCTCCGCGACCCGCATCACGGCACTGCGCGCCCTGGGATTGGCCGCGACCTCAGCCGGGGAGGCATGCACCACCCTGCCTATCGGGCGCAGCCAGGACTGGGTCTCCCGGGCCCTGACCGGAACGCCTCGTGGAAATTGTTCGCCCCTGGCCTCGTCGCGAATGAAGCGCTTGACGATACGGTCCTCCAGCGAATGAAAGCTGATGACCACCAGGCGCCCGCCCAGGGCCAGCAGGTCCCGCGCCCCGGCCAGGCAGAGACGCAGTTCGTCGAGTTCGCGGTTGACCTGGATGCGGATGGCCTGGAAGGTTCGGGTCGCCGGGTGCTTGCCCGGCTCGCGAGTCGGGGCGGCCGCGGCCACCAGGCTCGCCAGGCGCTCGGTGGTCAGGATGGGTGCCTCGCCCCGGGCGGTGACAAGGGCGTGGGCGATGCGGCGGCTGAAACGCTCTTCGCCATATTCGTGGAGGACCTGGGCGATCTCCGTCTCCTTGGCCCGCGCCAGCCACTGGGCGGCCGTCTCGCCGGCACTGTTGTCCATGCGCATATCCAGCGGGCCTTCGGCGGCGAAACTGAAACCGCGCCCGGCCTCGTCCAACTGGGGCGAGGAGACGCCGATGTCCAGCAGGAGGCCATCGATGACGCCCAGCAGACCATAATGCTTCGCCACTGCCGTTACCGCGGAGAAGGGGGCCTGCTCGACCATCAGGCGCGAGTCCTGATCCGCCAGAGCGCGTGCGACGGCCACCGCCTCCGGGTCCCGGTCAAGGACAAGCAGGCGTCCGGTGGCCCCCAGCCGGGCCAGCAGGGAGCGCGCATGCCCGCCACGGCCAAAAGTACCGTCGAGATAGATCCCATTGGAACGAATCGCCAAGGCCTCCAAGCTTTCCTCCAGCAAAACGGGCCTATGCCCATGAATGGCCATGAGATTGAATATGGATCAAATGGAAAGGGAAGCGAATTCGGCCGAGGACTCGAGTTGGGCCAGGTCCTCTTCGTTCAACCATTGATCACGGCGCGCCGCCCAAGTGTCCTCATCCCACAGCTCGAACTTATTGCTCTGCCCGACCAAGGCCACCCGCTTGTCCAGATTCGCGAACTGGCGCAATTCGGTGGGCAATTGCAGCCGGCCCTGGGCATCCATGTCCACGTCATGGGCATGGCCTATGTAGAGACGTTGCAACTTACGAGCCGTGGGATTAAAGGAGGGCAGCCTCTCCAGCTTGCGCTCGATCTCCTTCCAGTTGGGTTCCGGGTAGATAAGAAGGCAACGATCGGGGTCGATCGTGACCACCAAATGCGAGGCGCAACAACTCTGGAGCTGCTCGCGATAACGAGCGGGCATTACCAGCCGGCCCTTGGGATCCAGACTAAGGGTAGAAACCCCGCGAAACACCGCCGCCCCCCGTTTTGGCGAAATTATTCCCTTTTAATCCACTTCACTCCACTTTCATCCTCATACTAGGCAACAGCGCCTCCCACGTCAAGCCGCAATCACATGTTTCCTCCAGCGTGTCAGCAAGTTAGAGCACACATTGACCCTAAGGGCACCATTAAGACAAGAATTGTCAATTATCAATGGGATGCTGATTGCGGCCCGGGCGACCCCCGATGGACCAGCGCCGGCAAGGCTAAGGCGAATGGTGAGGTTTATGAATTCAAGTTATTGATGGATAGATCAAATTCACCACAAAAGACGAGGCAGGGGCGATTTTTGGCTGGAGATTCGCACGCTTGAGGAAAGCCCGTGCCCTAGGGCTTACCCCGAGCAGCGGGGAAAGGGCCTGGGCACTGCTGATTCCTTGATAAAAGGCTGGCCACAGGGCCCGGGGCAGTCGGAAGGACTAGCCCCGGGACGCGGCATCAAGGCGGGAAATGAGGAGGGAGTCGGCCTATAAGCCGGGTTCTGTCGGGGACAGCCATTCATCTAGGGCGTGCGTCACCGCACACCTCCAGCGACCTACCCGGGGACACGCGCGGGCCGCGCGTTGCGGTACGAAGCCGCTCGCCCCCCTATTTGGTCTTGCTCCGGGTGGGGTTTACCCTGCCACCGGCGTTGCCGTCGGCGCGGTGCGCTCTTACCGCACCATTTCACCCTTACCGATCCACCGAGGCGGATTGAGGCGGTATATTTTCTGTGGCACTTGCCGTGGGCTCGCGCCCCCCAGGCGTTACCTGGCACCCTGCCCTGTGGAGCCCGGACTTTCCTCCCCTCGCGCGCCAAGGCGGGCGAGCAGCGACTGTCCAGCCGACTCCCTGATTTCAGAATAGCACGGAAGCCAGGGCTCCCGAGGTGATAAACCCAAGGCCAAGGACCCAAGGGGATGGAGGTTCGGTCCGGGATGTCCCCGTACATTGCCCTCGGCGCCCGTCTCGATCCTGGGCTGCCCGGGTAGACCATCCATCCTCAGCCGCTTTTGGGATAGAGGACTGGCAAGGGGTCCACCGCCGTCCTTACCGACCGCGCCTCCTTCGCCACCACGCCCAAGACCGGCTGGAGATAGCGCCAAGCGGCTGGACCATCCCAGCTCATGACCCCGGGGGCATAGAGACTTTGGTCCAGAAGCCTGAGACTGCTAGCGGCCTCGCCAACGCCTGCCCCGTGGCAAGCCGCCAGGCGATCGGCTAGGGTCTCGATCCGCTTTGGGGGGTCATCCCGCCAGCAGGCCTGACCCCAGGCCAGCAGGGCCGTGCGGGCGGCGCGGGGATCCCCAGAGTCGCAGGCCTCGCGGACAGACTCCAGGGC
>JBATOB010000470.1:0-9379 GCA_049290655.1 Chromatiaceae bacterium
GTGTATCTGTTGGGCAGCCGTTACTGCGAGACGGACCGCCTCTCCGAGACCGCCTGGTCGCTCTTCGGGCAGACACCCCCCGGCTGGCCGCGGGTGCAGGCCATCTGCGATTTTGTCCACGGTCATATCACCTTCGGCTATGAACACGCCCGGGCGACCAAGACGGCCCTCGAAGCCTTCCAGGAGCGCACCGGCGTCTGCCGTGACTTCACCCATCTGGCGATCGCCTTTTGTCGCGCCATGAACATTCCCGCGCGCTACTGCACCGGTTACCTGGGCGACATCGGGATTCCCGTCACGGGGCCGATGGATTTCTCGGCCTGGTTCGAGGCCTACCTGGGTGGACACTGGTACACCTTTGATCCGCGGAACAATGTCCCCCGCATCGGGCGGGTGCTGATCGCCCAGGGCCGGGATGCGGCGGATGTGCCGATCAGTCACACCTTTGGTCCCAATGAGTTGAAGAGCTTTAAGGTGTGGGCGGACGAGGTGGTCGGTCAGCCCCGAGGCTGAGGCCAGTACGGATGATGGCTCCCATGCCGGGCAAGCAACCCATCGCGCTACTGGCAGCCGACGAGCCCGCCGCCTTCGAGGTTGTTAACCGCCACGGCGGCGGCATGGCCGTGCTCGTCTGCGATCACGCCGCCAACCGGGTACCGCGCCAACTCGGCTCGCTGGGCCTGGACACCGCCCAGTTGGCGGATCATATCGCCTGGGATCCCGGCGCGGCCGAGGTGGCGCGTCGCCTTTCGGTTCATCTCGACGCGCCCTTGGTCTTGAGCGGTTACTCGCGCCTGGTCATCGACTGCAATCGGCCCCTCGGCCATGACCAATCCATCGCCGAGCAGAGTGCCGGGGTGCCCATTCCCGGCAACCTCGGTATCTCCACCTTGGAGCGCGAGAGTCGCGGCGAGGCCCTGTTCCGGCCTTACCACGACGCCATCGCCGGGCTGCTTGATGAACGCCGACAGCGGCCGACGCTGCTGCTGAGTATCCACAGCTTCACCCCCTTCCTGAATGGCCAGGAACGGCCTTGGCAGGTGGGCATCTCTCACTGGCGGGATCGACGGCTCGCTGGGCTCCTGATCCAGGCCCTCGCCCGCGATCCGGCCCTGACGGTGGGGGATAACGAGCCCTATCCAATCGAGGCCAACATCGACTTCACCCTCATCCACCACTTGGAGGGCCACGGCTTGCCAGGTGTCATGATCGAGATTCGCCAAGACGAGATTCGCACCCTGGCGGGCGCCACTCGCTGGGCCGCGCGCCTCGCCGAGGCCTATCGGCTGATCGAGGATGCGACCGGGTGCTTATGGGGCCGAGAGACTCTGGCTGGCTAGATGCGTAATCACACCCTCCGCGCGTTTCGTTTTTGGCTAAAGGTCCCGAGGTCTCGGAGGGATTAGCCCTGTCGAACAACTGGACTCCGTTCGTCGGGCGAGGTACAAAGGGCCAGGAACTGGCAACGCCACCGATTGAATGAGCGATCAGCATGTGACCAATCCCGAAATCATGAGCCAACTCAGCGGCCTCCAGACCATGATGGCGGACCTGATGCGGGGCCTGCCGGCCACCGAGGCCAATCGGCGCTTCCACTCCCGGCTGGCCCCCCTGGCCTGGTATCTGGGCCGATCCGTCTATCGTGAACTCCATTGGTTACGGGAGGTCCTGGCGGGAGACACGGACCTGGCGGAGCGGGTTCGCCCCATCTTCGCGACCCAGGAAGCGGCCGCCCCCGCCGAACTGCTGCCCCCACGGGACCATCTGCTGGCCTGGGCGGAAGAATTGCAGGGCGAGCATCTGCGCCGGCTGGCTACTTCCGGGGCCTTGCCGGACAGCCCCTGGCTCCAGGAGGACCGCCTGCCCTGGTTCCTGCTCCAGGAGACGGCACGGGACTATGAGGCCATGCTCTGGGTCCTGCTCGCCCGCCGCCTGTCAGGGTCCGAGGAGGCCCCTGGCGGCGAACCGTTGCTGGCCCACCCGCCCTCCGCCTTGGCGGTAGAGATTACCCAGGGCCATTACCGTATCGGTTCCCGGGACGAGTCCTTCGCCTACGACAACGAACTCCCGCCCCAGGCGGCGGAGTTGTCCAGCTTCCGCATCGCCCAGCTTCCCGTGGCCAATGCCGAGTTCCTGGGCTTCATGGCGGCGGGCGGCTATGCCCGCCCAGACCTCTGGGATGCGGAGGGACAGGCTTGGCTGACCACCAGCCTGGCCAACTCCCCCTGGCACTGGTGTCGGGACCCCCAGGGCCACTGGTTCGGGCTGGGCCTCAACGGGGCGCGCCCCCTGAGCGCCGAGGAGCCGGTCGCCGGCCTCAACCGCCACGAGGCCCGGGCCTATGCCGCCTGGGTGGCGAGTTTGGGGGGCGGTCTCGCCGGGGCGGTGCTCCAGCATGAGTATCAATGGGAGATCGCCGCCCGCGCCGGCCACCTCCAGGGCACGGGCCGGGTCTGGGAGTGGTGCGCCAACCCCTTCCACCCTTATCCGGATTTCAGCCCCTCCTCGGAGCCCTCGACCTCCCAGTTCGCCTTCGCGGCCCATCAAGGCGTCCTGCGCGGGGCCAGCCTTTACACCCAACGCTGCCTGCGCCGCGCCAGCTTCCGCCACACCGCCGACCCAGCGGACCGCTACCGAGTCTCCGGCCTGCGTCTGGTCTTCCCCCCCGCCTAGACTCACACCCATCACCGATCTTGCGATCCCTGGCCCATTTATGCTGCGCTGCAATACAATGGATTTATATAATTTGTTTTTCCAATAAATGCTCAAGGTGTAACTTAGTCCTTGATTTACCCAGCGCAAGACTTCGCGTCCTGTTCGCCGGCTTCCCCGCCGAGCCAACCCACGGGGCGGCGCCTACCCAGTAGCGCCCCGCCAGCAACCACCCCGAGCCGCCTCCCCCCAAGAGGCCGACATCAAAGGAAGTCAACGATGGTGTCTATTTTCGTTGCCGTAGCCTTCATGAGCGTCCTGGGCCTGATGTTGGCCTCCATCCTGGTGGTGGCCAATAAACGTCTCTTTGTCTTCGAGGACCCCCGCATCGACCAGGTCGAGGAGCTGTTGCCCCACGCCAACTGCGGCGCCTGCGGCACGGCGGGCTGCCGTCCCTTTGCCGAACTGTTGGTCAAGCGGGAGATCGATCCGGGCAAGTGCACGGTCAACTCCAAGGATATGAATCAGGTCATCGCCAACTTCCTGGGCGTGGCCATGGGCAACCAGGAGAAACAGGTCGCCCGCCTGGCCTGCGCCGGGGGTTCCCACGTTGCTTACATCCGCGCCTCCTACGGTGGCATCAATTCCTGCCGGGCCGCGGCCATGGTCTCCGGGGGCGGCAAGGGCTGTTCCTGGGGCTGCCTGGGCATGGGTGACTGCGAGCAAGTCTGCGACTTCAAGGCCATTCACATGAACCGTTATGGCCTGCCGATCGTCAGCGAGTCCGATTGCACGGCCTGCAATGATTGCGTCGAGGTCTGCCCCAAGGACCTCTTCAGCCTGCAACCCATCGGCCATCAGTTGTGGGTAGCCTGCAAAAACCGGGAGTTCGGGGATGAGGCCGAGGCCGAATGCAGCGTCATCTGCACCGCCTGCGGCCGCTGCGCCCAGGACTCCCCCGAGGGTCTGATCGAGATCCGCGACAATCTGGCGGTCATCGATTACACCAAGAATAGCCTCGCCTCCCGCGTCGCCATCGAGCGCTGCCCCACGGGGGCCATCGTCTGGCTGGAAAAGGGCGGCCAGATCGAAAAGGGCAAGGATGCGCGCAAGGTGATCCGCAAGGAGGCCCTCAAGTCCGCGAACGCCAAGCCGCTGCCCATGGCCCGGGCCTAGCCGGTAATCACCCCGAATTTCGACTTTTCCAGTGCCCTACCCTAAAAAGAATCCGGATCACCCGCGCCACCCAGTGCCGGGATTCACTCCTACCAGACCGCTGAGAAGAACATGGCCATATTCGGAAAAAAAGACGAGAAGCCCTTCAAGTATCCTGGCGTCCGCCAAGCGATGGACGGCAACAGCGCCGTCATCCTGTGCGAGCGCGAGGCCTCGGACGCCGCCGGTGCCTACCCCATCACCCCCTCCACCCAGATGGGCGAGTATTGGGCCGAGGAGGTGGCCAAGGGCCACCTCAACATCTCCGGCAAGCCCCTGATCTTCATTGAACCCGAGTCCGAACACGCCGCCGCGGCCGTCACCGCCGGCATGTCCATGACCGGCCTGCGCGCCACCAACTTCTCCTCGGCCCAGGGCGTGGCCTTCATGCACGAATCCCTGTACGGCGCCGTCGGCAAGCGCCTCCCCTACGTACTCAACATGGGCTGCCGCGCCATCACCAAGGCCAGCCTCAACGTCCACTGCGCCCACGACGACTATCACTGCATCGATGACACCGGCTTCTTTCAGGTATTTGGCAAGAACACCCAGGAGGCGGCGGATCTCAATCTCATCGCCCGCAAGGTCGCGGAACTCTCCCTGACACCGGCGGTAGTGGCCCAGGACGGCTTCCTCACCACCCACCTGATCGAACCCCTGATGGTCCCCGAGCGGGCCCTGGTGGCGGAGTTCCTCGGCCGTCCAGCGGACATCATCCCCTGCCCGACCCCGGCCCAGAAGCTGGTCTATGGCGAGACCCGCCGCCGCATACCCGAGGTCTGGGATGTGGACAAGCCCCTGGTGTCGGGTCCGGTACAGAATCAGGATGCCTACATGCAGGCGGTCGCCGCCCAGCGCCCTTACTTCTTCCAGCATATCGCCGCCCTCACCGACCAGGCCATGGATGAGTACCATGCCCTCACCGGCCGCCGTTACCGGCGCGTCCGGGGTTACAGGATGGATGACGCCGAATACGTCATTCTGGGTCAGGGCAGCATGATCCTCCAGGCCGAGGCCGTGGCCGACTACCTGCGCGAGACCCGCAAGCTCAAGGTGGGCGTGGTCAATCTCACCATGTATCGCCCCTTCCCTGGTGACCTCCTCGGCGACATCCTTAAGGGCCGGGCTGGCGTGGCCGTGCTGGAACGAACCGACCAGCCCCTGGCGGAAGACCTGCCGATCATGCGCGAGGTCCGCGCGGCCCTCACCAAGTGCCTGGAGAATGGCGCCATGGGCCGCGACGAGCGCCTGCCCTTCCCTGGCTACGCTACCTACAAACCCGGTGACATGCCGCGCCTTTATTCCGGCTGCTACGGCCTGGGCTCCCGGGACCTCCAGCCCGAGGGCCTGATTGCCGCCATCGAGAACATGCTGCCCAATGGCCGCCGCCAGCGGTTCTTCTATCTGTCGATCGATTTCATGCGCGAGGCGACGGACCCCAAGGAGGAGATCCGCCTCCAGGCCCTGAGCGAGGCCTATCCCGACGCGGTGAACCTGGCCCTCAAGGGCAGTGAGAACCCGAACCTGCTCCCCAAGGGCGCCATCACGGTGCGCTTGCACTCGGTGGGCGGCTGGGGCGCGGTGACCACGGGCAAGAACCTGGCCATGACCCTCTACGACCTCCTGGGCTTCGACATCCGCGCCAACCCCAAGTACGGCTCCGAGAAAAAGGGGCAGCCCACCACCTACTTCCTGTCCGCCGCCCCCGAGGCCATCCGCCTCAATTGCGAATACACCTATGTTGACGTGGTTATGTCGCCGGACCCCAACGTCTTCACCCATTCCAATCCCATCTCGGGCCTGAAGAAGGGCGGTGTCTTCATCATCCAGTCCAGCCTGGACACCGCCGAGGCGGTGTGGGCCACCTTCCCCGTCCAGGCGCGGCGCTTCATCATCGACAACGAGATCCAGGTCTTCTATGTGGATGGCTTTAGGATCGCCCGTGACGAGGCCTCCGACGTGGAACTCCAGTTCCGCATGCAGGGCAATGCCTTCCAGGGCGCCTTCTTCGCCGCCTCGCCACTGATGGAGCGCGCCGGCCTCGACGAGAACGGCCTCTTCCAGGCCATCGAGGACCAGTTAAGGTCCAAATTCGGCGGCAAGGGCGAGCGCGTGGTACAGGACAACCTGCGCGTGGTGCGCCGCGGCTTCGACGAGACCGTCGAGATCAAGGACAAGCCCTTTTCCACCGGCCAACTCGTCCCTCCCAAGACGTCGAAGTTGCCCATCATGCTCAAGCAACTGCCGGAGGGCGATGGTTTTATCTCCGACGTCCACCGCTTCTGGCGGCAGACCGGTTACTTCTACGCCACCGGCCGCGGCAACAGCAACCTGGCGGACCCCTACCTGGCCCTGAGCCTGATGCCGGTCGCCACCGGCGTCTATCGGGACATGACCCAGATCCGCTTCGATTATCCCAAGTTCATCCCCGAGAACTGCACCGCCTGCGGCGGCTGCTTCGCCACCTGTCCGGATAGCGCCATCCCCGGCCTGGTGAATACCCTTGCGGAGGTCTTCAACACCGCCATCCAGCGGGTCGAGAAGGGCATGCCCACCCAATACCTGCGCCGCGAGACCCGCAAGGTCGAGAAGCGCCTGCGGGAATTGCTGGAAGGGGCGGGCGAGAGCGCCAGCACCCGCATCTTGCTCGACCAGGCGGTGCTGGAGACCCTGGCCTCCTCCGATCTGGGGGGTGAGCAGAAAGCGGCCCTGGAAAAGGAGATGGGCCTCTTCCTGGCGGCCTTGGCCGACTTTCAGCTCGCCGTCACCAAGCCCTACTGGACCAACCGCGAAAAGAAGGTGAAGGGCAGCGGCGGCCTCTTCAGCATCACCATCAATCCCTACACCTGCAAGGGCTGCATGGAGTGTATCGAAGTCTGCGAGGACGGCGCCCTAGTGGTCGAACCCCAAACCGAACAGGCGATCGCCGAGATGCAGGCCCGATGGGGCTTCTGGCTCAACCTGCCGACCACCAATCCCGACTTCATCCGCATCGACGACCTCAACGAGAAGGTCGGCGCCCTGGAGACCCTGCTCCTCGACAAGGGCAATTATCAGTCCATGGTCTCCGGCGACGGCGCCTGCATGGGCTGCGGCGAGAAGACGGTCATCCACCTCTTCACCGGCACCGTCACCGCCTTGATGCAGCCGCGCATCAAGCAGCACCTGGCGGAGCTCGACGACCTCATCAACCGGCTGGAGACCCATGTCCGGCTCAAGCTGGCGGCCTGCGTGGACCTCACCAACACCGCCGCCATCGCCAAGGTGCTGAATGACAACCACGACAAGGACATCACCCTCGGCGATCTGTCCGCCCAGCTCGACCAGGGCCGCAAGGCCCACCCCGTCGATCCCGAGTGGCTCGGCTGGGTCACCCGGCTGCTGGGCCAGTTGCGTGACCTCAAGGGCCGCTACACCGACGCCCAGCCCCGCGCCGAGATGGGCGTGATCAACTCCACGGGCTGTACCTCGGTCTGGGGTTCGACCTACCCCTACAATCCCTACCCCTTCCCCTGGACCAGCCACCTCTTCCAGGATTCACCCTCGGTCGCCATGGGCATCTTCGAGGGTCACATGCGCAAGATGGCCGAGGGCTTCAAGGCCCTGCGCATGGCCAGGATCGAGCTGGACAAGGGCTACCAGGCCGCGGAGCACCAGGCCTTCCTGACCTATTTCAACTGGAAGGATTTTACCGAGGAGGAGTGGCGCCTCTGCCCGCCCGTGGTGAGTATCGGCGGTGACGGCGCCATGTATGACATCGGCTTCCAGAACCTGTCCCGCGCCCTCATGTCCGGCATGCCCATCAAGGTCCTAGTCCTCGACACCCAGGCCTATTCCAACACCGGCGGCCAATCCTGCACCTCCGGTTTCATCGGCCAGGTGGCGGACATGGCCCCCTACGGCAAGGTCTGGAAGGGCAAGACCGAGATCCGCAAGGAGATGAGCCTCATCGGCATGGCCCATCGCACCAGCTTCGTGCTTCAGGGTTCCATCTCCCACCTGAGCCATCTGCTGGAGGGCTACATCGACGGCCTCAACAGCCACCGCCCAGCCCTGTTCAATATCTACGCGGTCTGCCAGCCGGAACACGGCGTCCCGGACGACAGCTCCGAGCACCAGAGCCGCCTGGCGGTGGAGTCCCGGGCCTATCCCCTCTTCCGCTACGACCCGGATGCCGGCACCACCTTCGCGGAATGCTGCTCCATCGAGGGCAACCCCAACCTCGATGACGACTGGATATCCTGGGCCGTCCAGTACCAGGACGAGGCCGGCAAGGAACAGCGGATGGAGGTGCCCATGACCTTTGCCGACTTCGCCATGACCGAGGGCCGCTTCCGCAAGCACTTCCGCAAGGCCCCGCCGGAGACCTGGAACGACGCCATGGTGCCTCTGCACGAGTTCCTGGACCTGGACTCCGAGGAGCGCGATGGCAAATTCCCCTTCATCTGGGGCGTGGATGGCAAGAATCGCCTGATGCGCGCCTTGGTATCCCAGGAGCTGGTCCTCTCTTGCGAGGAGCGGCGTGGTTTCTGGCGACAACTGCGCGGCCTGGTGGGGCTGGATCACCAATTCGACGAGGAGACGGTGCGCAATCAGGCCAAGGCCGAGATAGCCCAAAAGCTGACCTCCAGCCTGCTCGCCCTGGCCATGGGCGGGGCCGGGGCCGGGGTCCTGGCGGACTTCGCCCCCAGCCAAGGCGGCAATAGCCCGGGCGTGGCCGCCTCCGGCGCTCCCGCGGCCACGGGCGGCTGGGAACCGGTCTGGATCGAAAGCCCCGAGTGCACGGCCTGCGACGAGTGCATGAACATCAACCCCAAGATGTTCGCCTACAACGCCCAGAAGCAGGCCATCATTCTGGACCCCAAGGCGGGCCCCTTCAGGGACATCGTCAAGGCGGCGGAGAAGTGCACCGCAAGCTGCATCCACCCCGGCACGCCCTTCAATCCGGCGGAGAAGGATCTGGACAAGCTCATCATCCGGGCGGCCAAATATCAGTAGTCCGGACCCCGTCCGGCCCGCCCCGGCGGGCCGGCCCCGGTATCCTAGTGGCGGAATCGGCGTAAAGGGTTAGCGAATCATGGGCCTCTTGAACCTCTTCAGCTCGCGCAAGACTTTCGACCACGGCATCCATCCCGTGGAGCATAAGGAGCAGACCGCGGACAAGCCCATCCGGCGCCTGTCCTTCGCGCCGGAACTGGTGCTGCCCCTATCCCAGCACCGGGGGGCGCCCTCCCGCCCCATCGTCAAGGCCGGCCAGGAGGTAGTACGCGGCGAGCCCATCGCCGAGGCCGACGGCTACTTCTCCGTACCCATCCATGCCCCCGCCGATGGCGTCATCCGCGCCATCGACCTGGCGCCCACGGCGGAAGGGCCCAGGATCCCCGCCATCTTCCTCAAGGTCCATCGCGCCTCGAACCAGGAAATCCTCTACGACATGCCCCGCCACCTGTCGGTGCTGACGCCAGACGAACTCATCGATGCCGTCCGCGCCGCCGGGCTGGTGGGCCTGGGC
>JBATOB010000471.1:0-24747 GCA_049290655.1 Chromatiaceae bacterium
TAGTCCACAACCCCAAACCCTCGGAGATTTCCATGGCAGACTTCGATCAAGAACTCGACGCCAGCGGCCTGAACTGCCCCCTCCCCATCCTGCGCGCCAAGAAGACTCTCAACTCCATGAGTTCCGGCCAGGTCCTGCACATCATCGCGACCGATCCGGGCTCCGTGAAGGACTTTGACTCCTTCGCCAAGCAGACTGGCAATGAACTGATGGAATCCAAGGAAGAGGGCGGCAAATTCCATTTCTTGATCAAGAAGTCCTGATCGCCGAGCCAACCTATAACAATTTCCGAGAGGAGCGTCCAATGGAACAGAAGAAGTTGGCGATCATCGCCACCAAGGGGTCGCTGGATTGGGCCTATCCCCCCTTCATCCTTGCCTCCACGGCGGCGGCGCTGGGCTATGAGGTCCAGATCTTTTTCACCTTCTACGGACTACAACTCCTGAAGAAGGATCTGTCCCTGGAGGTTACGCCCCTGGGTAACCCTGGCATGCCCATGCCCATGGGCATGGACAAGTGGTTCCCGATTCTGGGCATGACCCTGCCTGGCATGCAGGGCATGATGACCGCCATGATGAAGCAGAAGATGAAGAAGAAGGGCGTGGCCAGCATCGAGGAGCTGCGTGAACTCTGCATCGAGGCGGAGGTCAAGATGGTGGCTTGCCAAATGACCGTCGATCTTTTCGATATGGAACAGTCCCAGTTCATCAGCGGTATCGAATACGCCGGCGCCGCGGCCTTCTTTGAATTCGCCGGCGAGAGCGATATCTGCCTTTATATCTGATCGCTGTTGGATCAAGGCTTGATCCAAGCCGCGAGGAACGCCGTCCCATGGGCGGCGTTCCGGTTTCATGCCTTCTTATCCGCACCGGGTTTAAGGATGATCTAGCATCCTGATGCGGCGTAGTTTTTTATGTGGACATGGCGCCATCGTGCCTTCTGGTCCTTCCACCGGGTCAGGCTTTGGCCTGGCTAGCTTTCCAGACCCGAATCTTTCGTGATATAAACAATTTTTATTTGCTCCTTGCCGGGGGGTGGTCATGGCGGATCGGCGACTGCAAGTTTTTCACACCGTGGCGCGCCTTTTGAGCTTTACCAAGGCCGCCGAAACCCTGCATATGACCCAGCCGGCGGTGACCTTCCAGATCCGCCAACTGGAGGATCACTTCAATACCCGTCTCTTCGATCGTACTCACAACCGCATCAGCCTGACCGCCGCGGGTGAGCAGGTGTTGCGTTTCGCCGATCGGATCTTCGAACTCTATGCCGAAATGGAAAACTCGATACGTGGTCTGACTGGCGAGATTAGCGGTGCCCTCACCATTGGCGCCAGTACCACGATCGCCGAGTACATGCTCCCGACCCTGCTGGGGGATTTCAAGGAGAAGTACCCCGAGGTCACTATCCATCTCAAGGTGGCCAACAGTGACGGCATCGTCTCCCTGGTGGAAAGTAATGCCATCGACTTGGGCGTGGTGGAGTCCTCGGTGGCCAACAAGAATCTGGTGGTGGAGGTCTGCAAGCGCGATCATCTGATGGGCATAGTCCCGCCTGGTCACCCATTGGCCAAGGAGACTTCGGTCAAGTTCGCCCGGCTGCTGGAGTACCCCTTCATCTGCCGGGAGGAGGGTTCGGGCACCCGGGGGGTGATTGGCGAGTATCTTGATCAGCTTCCGGAGTGCGAGGGCGCCCTCAAAGTAGCCATGGAGTTGGGCAGTCCGGAGGCGGTCAAGGGGGCGGTGGAGGCCGGTATGGGGGTATCGGTGGTGTCGCGGGCGACCATACAGAAGGAATTGCGGCTGGGCACCTTGGTGGCGTTGGAATTGGACCCACCCTTGGAGCGCCCCTTCTCCTTTGTCCACCAGAAACAGAAGTTCCGCCTGCGGGTCATGGAGGAACTTCTCGAGTTCGCCCGCGGCTATTGCGAGGAATATCCAGGATGACCCAAGCCCGATGATGATGCGCCCGCTGCCCCCCCGCGACGAGCGCCACCTGACGCGGCTTTATCGCGGCCTGGATGAGGAATCCCGTGTCACCTTGCTGCGCTTCGCCGAGTTTCTGAGCGCCACCGGGGACGACCGGGATGCCGGTGCCCTGGCCCAACGTCCAGCACTGGCGGAACCCGAGCTCCTCGCCAGGCCGCTGGTGGAGTCCGTGGTCGGGGCCATCAAACGGTTATCCCTCAGTTACCCTATGTTGGATCGGCGGCGCATGCTCGACGAGACCTCGATCCTGATGGCCGCCCATGTCCTCAACGGCCGCCCGTCCCGGGATGTCATTGATGAGCTTGAGGCGCTTTTTGCCCGGCATTATGGCGTTTACCGGGACGGCTACACGAGTTGAACGTCAGGATTCCTTCTCAACCATGCAGGTTATAACCGACTGGTTCAGGCGTCATTTCTCCGATCCCCAGGTCGTCTTCCTCGCAGCGGCCCTGATCGTGGGGTTCGCCGTGGTGCTTTCCATGGGCTACATGCTGGCCCCGGCTCTGGCCAGTATCGTCATCGCCTACTTGCTGGAGGGCCTGGTGGCGTTTTTGCAGCGTCACGGCTGGCCGCGCCTCGTGGCCGTCCTGGTGGTCTATATCGCCTTCATGGTCTTTTTGATCACGGTTCTCTTTGGTGTCATCCCGGTGGTGTCGCGGCAGGTGACCGACCTGGTGCAGCAACTGCCCTCGATGATCTCGACCGGGCTCGCCTCCCTGAGCGAACTGCCGGAACGTTACCCCGAAGTGGTCTCCCAGGACCAGGTACAGCAGGTCATCGGCTCCATCCGCTACGAGATCACCAGCTTTGGTCAGCGGGTGCTGTCCTGGTCCCTCGCCTCGGTGGTGGGCATCATTACCCTCCTGGTTTATCTGATCTTGGTGCCCCTCTTGGTCTTCTTCTTCCTGAAGGATAAGGAGTTGATCATCTCCTGGTTCATGAGTTACATGCCGGAGCACAGGCGCATCGCGGGTGATGTCTGGCACGACGTGGACCGCCAGATCTCCAATTACGTGCGGGGCAAGTTCTGGGAGATCCTGATCGTCTGGGCCGCCACCTATATTGGCCTCCAGGTCTTCGGGCTCAATTACGCCATGTTACTGGGGCTGCTGGTTGGCCTCTCGGTTATCGTGCCCTACATCGGTGCCGTAGTGGCGACTGTCCCCGTCCTCCTGGTGGGCTGGTTCCAGTGGGGCTGGTCGAGCGAATTCGCCTGGATGGCTACGGTTTATTTCATCATCCAGGCCCTGGATGGCAACGTCCTGGTGCCCTTGCTTTTTTCCGAGGTGGTCAATTTGCACCCCGTGGCCATTATCGTCGCGGTACTTGTCTTCGGCGGGCTCTGGGGCTTCTGGGGCATCTTTTTCGCCATTCCGCTAGCGACCCTGGTCCAGGCCATCCTCTTTGCCTGGCCGAGGCCAAATCCGGAGGCTGGCAACTGACCAGGGCGGGCGATTCCCATCCCCTTTTCCAAATTCAGCGCCCATGGGGGTAGATCCATGCGCTCCTTTACCCTTGCCCGCTTTCTGCTCTGGTTCGCGGTCTTTTTACTCCTGGCCCTCGCGCTGCGGCCCTGGGTGGAAGATCTGCTGATCGGATTTCGCGCCGTGCCTCGCGCCATCGCGCCACGCGGCGACCTGGCGGGGGACGAACAGACGACGATCGCCATCTTCGAGGCCTCCACCCCTTCGGTGGTCTATATCACCACCACCACCCAGGTGCTGGATATCTGGACGCGGGACATCACCGAAATTCCCCGGGGCACGGGTTCGGGTTTTATCTGGGACGACCAGGGGCACATCGTCACCAATTACCATGTCATCAAGGGCGTCCGCTCGGCCCGGGTGGGGCTCTGGGATCAGCGCGCTTACGACGCCGACCTCGTGGGCGCCAGCCCGGAGCACGACCTGGCCGTACTGCGTATCCGGGTCCCGACCTCGCGCCCGGTGCCGCTGCCCATTGGTACCAGCCAGGACCTGCGCGTTGGCCAGAAGGTGCTGGCCATCGGCAATCCCTTCGGCCTCGACTACAGCCTTACCACCGGCGTCATCTCGGCCCTGGACCGCACCATCCAGGGTGATAAGGGCCAGTCGATCCAGCACCTGATCCAGACCGACGCCGCCATCAACCCTGGCAATTCCGGTGGCCCCCTGCTGGATAGCGCCGGGCGCCTGATCGGCATCAACACCGCCATTTTCAGTCCCTCCGGTGCCTTTGCCGGCATTGGCTTTGCCGTGCCGGTGGATACGGTCAACCGGGTGGTGCCGGAACTCATCGCCCACGGCCATTTCCAGCGCCCGACCCTGGGCATCAAGGCCGACGACGCCATCAGCGAGCGGGTACTGGGCCAACTCGGCCTCTCCGGGGTGCTGGTGCTACAGGTAGAGGCAGGCTCGGCGGCGGAACAGGCGGGCTTGCGGGGGACCAAGGCGGAGCGGGGTGGGGGTATTGCCTTGGGCGACATTATCCTCGCCGTCAACGACCAACCCGTGGACAGTCTGGGGAAGCTGATCGATCTGCTGGAACATCACAAGGTCGGCACTCAGGTCATCCTCACCATCGACCGGGTGGGCGATACCCTCAAGGTCGGCGTGGTGTTGCAAGGACGAAAGACACCCTAGTTCGCCAGGGGGGCCTTCCAGCCCCCCCAGCCGTAGCGGTTACATCATGCCGCACATCCCCGAGGGGCAGCAGCCACCGCTGCCACAGGGCGGTGGCGCCATGCCGCTGCCCATGCTGGTCTTGGAGATGACGTTGCCGCCAGTTGCCAGGCGATGCACCGGGCTATCCGTGGGCGTCTCCCCGGGCTCGACCCCGGCGCGAGCGCAGAGGTCCCCCCAATGAGTGATGGTCTCGCTCATGCGATGGCTCACCTCGACCACTTGGCCATTGGTGTCGCAGCGATAGTCGTATGTAGGCATGGAAAGCTCCCCGCTATATCAAGAAAGACTGATAGATGAATTATAGGCCGGGGTGTCAGGGCGGCCAATGGCATTTCCCGGGGCTGTCCTCGGTCTGTCTGCCATTCATCCCCCGATGAGGTTCATCTGGCGCCCCAAGACAGCGGGAATGCCCATCTCGAAGCCGTGGCCCTCGGGTTTCATGCGTAGGGCATCCATGATGGCCTGGCGCAACCGTGCGTCGTCGCCCGGGTAGTGGCGGAGGATGGCGCGCAGGTCGAGAGATTCCTCGCGCCCCAGACAGAGGAGCAATTGCCCCTCGCTGGTGACCCGGACCCGGTTGCAGTCGGCGCAAAAGTTGTGGCTGTGGGGCGAGATGAAGCCGATGCGGGTGGGGCTGCCGGGGATGCGGTAGTAGCGAGCGGGGCCGCCCGTGGTCTCGGTGGTGGGGATCAGGGTGAAATGGGACTCGATCCGGGCGCGTACCTGCTCGCTGGAATAGCGGGTGGTGGGGCGATGCGCGACCTCGCCTACCGGCATCTCCTCGATGAAGCTGATATTGATGCCCTTGCTTAGGGCGAAACGCACCAGGTCGAGGATCTCGTCGCCGTTATGCTCGCCGAGGATGACGGTGTTGAGTTTGATACGGTCGAAGCCGGCGGCGATGGCGGCGTCGATACCCGCCAGCACCCGGTCCAGGTCGCCATTACGGGTCAAGTGGCGGAAGCGCTCGGGGTTCAAAGTGTCCAGGCTGATGTTGATGCGCCGCACCCCGGCGTCGCGGATAGCGCGGGCGCGGGCGGCGAGTTGAGAGCCATTGGTGGTGAGGACCAGTTCCGCCAGGCCGGGCAGGGCACGGATGGCGCCCAGGAGTTCGATCAGGTCGGGCCGCACCAAGGGCTCGCCGCCGGTAAGGCGCACCTTACGCACCCCCAGGCCGACGAAGGCGCGGGTCACCGCCAGGAGTTCGGCGGGGCTCAGGGTGAGGTCGCGGCGGGCGAAGCGTTGATCCGGGTCCATGCAATAGACGCAGCGGAAGTCGCAGCGGTCCGTCACCGACAGCCGCAGATAGGTGATGCGCCGGCCGAAGGGGTCGACCAGGTCTAAACCTGAGGGTGGGGCGGCGGTTGGCATGGGTTTGACCCTGGGTGTCACGTTAGGGCTATTTTGCCTCTTTCCCAGGGTGCGAGTCATCCACCGAGGCGTCATGTCTCCAGGCCCCTTGCCTGCAGCATCAGCAGGGCCTCGCGCATCTGCAAGAAGGCGATCAGGTTTTCGAAAAGGAGGCGCCACAGCAGTTCCATGAACAGAAAGGCGGCGAGAAAGAGCAGGGCAACGGCCATCCGGTCCCGGCGCCGCGTATAGCGGCGGGCCATCTCGCCACCGGACTGGATGGTCTGGTTCAGGCGGCCATAACGCCGACGTAGCCAGACCAGTAAGGCCCAGGCGGCGAAGGGTACCCCCAGGGCGCCCAGGTAATAGAAGAGCGGCAGGGCATAGGGCGCCAGGAATTGCCGGAAGGTCAGGAAATCGAGCAGGGTATCCATCATCGAGGTGTGCGTAATATCAATATTCGCTAATATATCCCGCACCCCGCACCCCGCACCCCGCCCCCCGCCCCGGGGCTCGCAATAGCTGGAGGCAGTGCATGCACAAGGGTACCACTATCACCCAATTGATCATTGAAGAGCAGCGTCACGTCGCGGGCGCCACGGGGGATTTCACCTCCCTGCTCAACGATGTCGTCACTGCCTGCAAGGTCATCTCGAACATGGTCAATCACGGCGCCCTGGTTGGGGTCCTGGGCAGTGCCGGCAGCGAGAACGTTCAGGGCGAGACCCAGAAAAAGCTGGATATCCTCTCTAACGAGGTCTTCATTAAGTCCAACGAGTGGGCGGGGCATCTGGCGGCCATGGCCTCGGAGGAGATGGACGATATCTATCCCATCCCGGCGCGCTATCCGTGCGGCAAGTACCTGCTGACCTTCGATCCCCTGGATGGCTCCTCCAACATCGATGTCAATGTCTCGGTGGGGACCATCTTCTCCATCTTGCGTTGTCCCGGCGAGGGCGATCAACCCAGCCAGCAGGCCTTCCTCCAGCCCGGCACGCGGCAGGTGGCGGCCGGCTACGCCATCTACGGGCCCTCGACCATGATGGTGCTCACCACGGGCAACGGCGTCAACGGCTTCACCCTGGACCAGAACATCGGCGAGTTTATCCTTACCCATCCCAACATCCAGATCCCCGCCGAGACCCGCGAATTCGCCATCAACGTCTCCAACATGCGCTTCTGGGAGTCACCGGTGCGGCGCTACGTGGATGAGTGCCTGGCTGGTCGCGAGGGCATTCGCGGCGAGGACTTCAACATGCGCTGGATTGCCTCCATGGTCGCCGAGGTCCATCGCATCCTCACTCGGGGCGGCGTCTTCATGTACCCCATGGACAGCAAGATGGCGGCCAAGGGCCAGGGCGGCAAGCTGCGCCTCCTCTACGAGGCCAATCCCATGTCCTTCATCATCGAGCAGGCCGGTGGCCTGTCGATCACGGGCCTCGAGCGTATCCTCAACCTCCAGCCAGAGGGTCTGCATCAGCGCGTGCCCGTGATCCTGGGCTCCCGGTCCGAGGTAGAGCGTATCCAGGGTTATCATCTCGCGGGCTGAATGGCCTCGGTAGTACCCCCTATGCGCCATGGTCGGCCGGTGGCTGGCGGGGCGCGACCCTAAATCCCGAATTTGAACCAGGCCTTCCTAGGCCAGGACTGGCCCCGAAACGCCTGGTTCTGGCGATCACAGCTCCTCGGAGGCAAAATCCGCCAGCCGTGAGCGTTCACCGCGGATGAGGGTGATATGGCCACCGTGGGGCCAGGGCTTGAAGCGGTCGACGACGTAGGTGAGGCCCGAGGTGGTCTCGGTGAGGTAGGGGGTGTCGATCTGGGCGATGTTGCCCAGGCAGACGATCTTGGTGCCCGGGCCCGCGCGGGTGATGAGGGTCTTCATCTGCTTGGCGGTCAGATTTTGGGCCTCATCCAGGATGATGTATTTATTGAGGAAGGTCCGGCCGCGCATGAAGTTCAGGGACTGGATGCGGATGCGGTTGCGTACCAGGTCGTTGGTGACGGCGCGGCCCCAATCCCCCGTCTCGCCGCCCTTGGCGCCTTGGGAGAGGACCTCCAGGTTGTCCATGAGGGCACCCATCCAGGGGGTCATCTTTTCCTCCTCGGTGCCGGGCAGAAAACCGATGTCCTCGCCCACCGGGATCGTCACGCGGGTGACGATGATTTCCTTATAAATGGGCTTGTCCAGCACTTGGGCCAGACCGGCGGCCAGGGCGAGCAGGGTCTTGCCGGTGCCAGCGGTGCCCAGCAGGGTGACGAAGTCCAGATTCGGGTCCAGCAACATATTGAGGGCAAAATTCTGCTCCCGGTTGCGTGCCGTGATGCCCCAGACACTGTGGCGCTGGGTCCGGTAGTCTTGGACAATCTCGATGATGGCCTCTTCCGGAGTGGGTTTCTCGCGGACCAGGGCCTCGATACCCTCCTCGCCCTCCAGGTAAAGGCACTGGCTGGGGAACCAGGTAGTCACGTCCGGGCCATGGACCCGGTAGAAGGCGCGGCCCTCCTCGCGCCAGGCGTCGAGTTCCCTGGCGTGGTCAGCCCAGAATCCCGGTGATAGGGCAAGGACGCCGGTGTAGAGGAGGTCCACGTCCTCCAGCACCTGGTCGTTGGCGTAGTCCTCCGCCGGGATGCCGAGCACCGCCGCCTTGATGCGCAGGTTGATATCCTTGGAGACCAGGATGACGGTGGTGTCGGGGTGCCGCCGTTGCAGGGCCTGGACGACGCCGAGGATGGCATTATCCGGATTGTTCCCGGGCAAGGCGCCGCCCAGGGTGGTGCCGATCTCGAGTTGCTCGGTCTGGAAGAAGAGGTGGCCGGTAGCGGGCAGCACATGGCCGCCCATGTTTTCGCGCAGCGGGTGGATAGGCAGGCCGGCGTCAATCTCGGCCTTGTCGGCATCGCGCATCAGACCATCGAGGAAGCGGCTGACCTGGCGCACGTTGCGGGCCACCTCGGACATGCCCTTCTTGCCTCGGTCCAGTTCTTCCAGGACCACCATGGGCAGGTAGATGTCATGCTCCTGGAAACGGTAGAGGGCCGTGGGATCGTGCATTAGCACGTTGGTGTCCAGGACGAAGAGACGGTGCTTGGCTGGGTCGCGCTTGATCATGGTGGCTTCGGGAGCTTGAGGGGTGTGCGCTGGCTGGATCAGGGGCCAGGCGGTAATTCCCGGATGGCCCCCAGGACCGCCTGGACATGGCCCTTGACCTTGACGTTGCGCCACTCGCGGCGCAGGACGCCCTCGCCATCGATCAGGAAGGTGCTGCGCTCGACCCCCAGGGATTCGCGACCGTACAGCTTTTTCAGCTTGATGACGTCGAAGAGGCGGCACAGGGCCTCGTCCGTGTCGGCGACCAGGTCAAAGGGGAAGCCCTGCTTGGCCTTAAAATTCTCTTGGGCCTTGAGACCGTCGCGGGAGGCGCCGAGAATGACGGTGTCGAGGCCGGTAAAGTCGGCGCAGGCGTCGCGAAAGTCCTGCCCCTCCTGGGTGCAGCCAGGGGTGCTGGCCTTGGGGTAGAAATAGAGCACCAGGTGGCGGCCGCGAAAGTCTGAGAGGTGGACCCGCCGGTTGCCGGTCAGGTGGAATTCCAGATCGCCAATGGGCTGGCCAAGGGTCGAGGTCATGGGTTGAAACCTCCGGGTAGGGCTATCAGCCTTTCAGCGGCTCGAGCACCGCGTCCAGGTTGAGGTCGTCGCAATAATCCATGAATTCCTCCCGCAGCCCGGCGATATGGACGTCGGCGGGGACTCCCACGGTCATGCGCACCGAGAACATGGGCGTCCCCGTGTGGGCCGCGGCATAGGAAGAGGTGGACATGTCCTCTATATTAATGTTGCGCTCTGCGAAGAACTCCGCCAGATTGTTGACGATGCCGGGGTGGTCCATGGCGATCACGTCCACGCCGTAAGGCAGCAGGTTCTTACCGGTGACGCGCTCGCTGGTGCGCTTGAAGATGATGGTCATGCCCAACTGGCGCTCCAGTTCCGGCAGGACGATTTCCACTTTGGCCAGGGTGTTCCATTTGCCCTCGACCAGGAGCATGACGGCAAATTCACCACCGAGGACCGTCATGCGGCTATCCTCGATATTGCAGCCCTGGTCCAGGAGGACCTTGGACAGGCGGTTGACGATGCCCGGCCGGTCTTCGCCGAGGGCGGAAATTACGAGATAGGTCTTCTTGGTTTGGGCGGTCATGGTATTCAATGGGGCAGGCTTGAGGTTTGTGGAGGGCCGACTGGCGTCCAGATACAAGTCCGCTTCGCGTGTTGCGTCCAGTTCCCAGGGCCTATTGCCAAAGAGTTTAACACGCCCTTTCGCCGGTCTCGAATCAGTCGGCTCGAATCAAGCGGCTTGTTTTCACCAGAATAGCCAGGATAATATCCTTAGTTTTTTACAGCGGTTGGGAGTAGTGGCCATGTTTCGCGGTAGTATCGTTGCCCTCATCACCCCGATGCACGGGGATGGCCGCCTTGACGACCTGGCCTTGCGGCGCTTGGTGGACTTTCACATCGAGGAAGGTACGGATGCCATCGTCGCCGTTGGCACCACGGGCGAGTCGGCTACCCTGGATGAGGAAGAGCACTGCCGCGTGATTCGTCAGGTGGTGGAATACGTCGCCGGGCGCGTCCCCGTCATCGCCGGGACCGGCGCTAACTCCACCACCGAGGCCATCCGCCTGACCCGCTGTGCCCAAGAGGCGGGCGCGGACGCCGCCCTGCTAGTCACGCCTTATTACAACAAACCGACCCAGGAAGGCCTTTATCTGCACCACAAGGCCGTGGCCGAGGCCGTGGATATCCCACAGATCCTCTATAATGTGCCTGGCCGTACCGCCTGCGACCTGCAACCCGTGACGGCGGCGCGTCTGTCCCTGGTGCCCAACATCATTGGCATCAAGGAGGCGACTGGCGATTTGAGCCGGGTGGCGCAATTGAGGTCCCAGTGCCGGCCTGGCTTCGCCCTCTTCAGCGGCGATGACGCCACGGCTTGCGACTTCATGCTCCAGGGCGGCAATGGCGTCATTTCGGTGACCGCCAACGTGGCGCCGCGCCTGATGCATGCCATGTGCGCGGCGGCCTTGGCCGGGGACGCGGACGAGGCGCGGGCCATCAATGCCCGACTGGATGGTCTGCACCACAAGCTGTTCGTGGAGTCTAATCCGATCCCGGTCAAGTGGGCCGTGGCGGAGATGGGCCTGAGTCCCACGGGTATTCGTCTGCCCCTGACCTGGCTGTCCGAAGCGGCGCGACCCGAGGTGCGCACCGCCATGCGCCAGGCCGGCACCGACTGATTCGCCCCCCAGGACTCGGCGCCCCTCGCCCTCATTCAGCAAACCTAAGCAGCCCCCTTCATGCCCATGTCCATGCCCATACGCAAAGCCCTCGCCGCCTTCCTGCCGATCCTCCCGTTCATCACGGCCTGTAGCAGTTTTAGCGTGGATGAGTATCTACCGGATCACACCCTGGCTTACAAGCAGCAGCGCGAGGCTGGGGAAAACCTGGAGCTGCCGCCGGACCTGGTCTCCGGCAAGTTCGATGACGCCATGGACGTGCCAGACGCGGGGGGCTCCGCCACCTATTCCGAGTACGTTGGCGAACGCAAGCAGAAGGGCCAGATCGCTAAGACGGGCGATGTGCTGCCCGATGTCAAGGACGTGACCTACCACCGCGAGGGTGACCGGCGCTGGATCGAGATTAACGCCAAGCCCCAGGCCCTGTGGCCGCGTCTGGAGAGTTTCTGGCGGGAGCGGGGCATTCTGCTGACGGAGAAGAACCCGACTACGGGCGTCATGGTCACCGACTGGATCGAGAATCGCGCCGAGATCAAGAGCAATGCCATCACCAATATGCTGCGCAAGGTAATGGACAGCGTCCACTCCACCGGTACCCGCGATCAGTACCGGTTGCGTCTCGAGCCCGGCCCCAAGCCAGGCACCACGGATATCTTCCTGACCCATCGCGGCATGGAGGAGCGGTTGATGCGCAATACGGTCGCCGAGGACTCCAACACCATGTGGGAGGCGACCCCCTCGGATCCGGACAAGGAGGCCGCCATGTTGCGCTCCATCATGATGTATCTCGGCGTCACCAGCGAGCGGGCCAAGCGGATCGTGAGCGAGGGGGGCGCCGTTAGCAGTGCCACCTCTTCCGGTTCCGCCACCACCGCGCGTTCGCGCCTGGAGGAGGGCGGAAACGTTCTGGTCATCGATGACGAGTTACGTAACGCCTGGCGTCTGGTTGGCGTCGCCCTGGATCGCAGTGGTTTCGCCGTCGAGGACCGGGACATGAGCCAGGGCGTTTATTACGTCCGTTACGACGACTCCTCCAAGGAAGGGCATAAGAAGGGCTTCCTCTCCAAGATGGCCTTCTGGCGTGATGACAAGGTGGATACCGTGACCCAGTATCAAGTCCGGCTCACCGCTAACGGCAAGGAGACCCGGGTCCATGTGCTCGACAAGGCGGGCAATCGCGACAATTCGCCCACGGCCCAGAATATCCTGGCCCTCGTTAAGAATCAGATGCGCTGATCCCGGGGGTGATCCGGGTTACCGGGGAGGCGGGCATGCGCTTCGCTAGCCTGGGCAGTGGCAGCCGGGGTAATGCCCTCTTGGTGGAGGGTGGGGGCGTTCGGCTGCTGGTGGATTGCGGCTTCGCCGTCCGGGAGACCGAGCGGCGACTGGCCTTGTTGGGCGTAGCCCCCGGGGACCTGAAAGCTATTCTGGTGACCCATGAGCATAGTGACCACATCCGGGGCGTCGCCGCCCTGGCGCGCCGGCACGGCATCCCGGTCTGGGCGACGCCCGGGACCTGGTGCCGACAACCGGCATCCGCGGTGGAGCGACTCCATCTCATCTCCGGGTTTGGCCCCGGCTTTCGGGTCGCGGGTATCCGGGTAGAGCCCTTCCCTATCCCCCACGATGCCCGCGAGCCCTGTCATTTTATCCTCGAAAGCGGCGGCCGGCGACTGGGGCTATTGACCGACAGCGGTTGCGTGACCCCCCATATTCGTGACCGCCTCCGCGAGTGCGACGCCCTCATGCTCGAATGCAATCATGACAGCGAGATGCTCAGGCGCGGCCCCTATCCCCCCTTCCTGCGGGCGCGCGTGGCTGGCGACTTCGGGCACCTGGGCAACCACCAGGCGGCGGAATTGATCTCCTCGATGCCGCGCCAGGGGCTGAGCAATCTGCTCATGGCCCATTTGAGTGAGAAGAACAACCATCCGGAGCTGGCGCGCCAGGCCCTGCTGGCCGTGGACGCTAGCCTCGCCGATCGCCTCACCCTGGCCGAACCGGACAGTCCCAGCCCCTGGCTGCCCGTCTAGAAATGCTAATTTTTTTCATCCCATAGCAGTGAGGCCGCCGGAAAGCGGCGGGATCCAGCCCATGAATTATCCGACTATCGAGGACTTCGTTGGCAACACCCCCCTGGCGCGCCTGCAACGACTGCCGGGTGATACCGACAACCGCATCCTGGCCAAGCTGGAAGGCAATAACCCGGCGGGCTCGGTCAAGGATCGCCCGGCCCTGTCCATGATCCGGCGAGCCGAGGAGCGAGGGGACATCCGCCCGGGCGATACCCTGATAGAGGCCACCAGCGGCAACACCGGCATTGCCCTGGCGATGGTGGCGGCCATCAAGGGCTACCGCATGATCCTGGTCATGCCGGAGCACATGAGCCTGGAGCGCCGTGCCCTGATGCGCAGCTATGGCGCCGAGATTCGCTTGACCCCCGCCGAGGGGAGCATGGAGGCGGCCATCGACCTGGCCCGTGCCCTGGAGGTGCGGGGCGAGGGCCGCATCCTCGACCAATTCGCCAATCCCGATAACCCACGCGCCCACTACGAGAGCACGGGCCCCGAGATCTGGCGCGATACCCAGGGTGCCGTCACCCACTTCGTAAGCGCCATGGGCACCACCGGCACCATCATGGGGACGAGCCGCTACCTCAAGGAACAGAATCCCGCCATCCAGATCATCGGCGTGCAACCGACGGATGGCGCCAAGATCCCCGGGATCCGCCGCTGGCCCGAGGCTTATTTACCCAGGATCTATGAACCCAGCCGGGTCGATCGCATCCTGGATGTTACCCAACAGGAGGCGGAGGATACGACCCGCGCCTTGGCGGAGCGGGAGGGCATCTTCTGCGGCATCTCCTCCGGCGGCTCCGTGGCCGCCGCCCTGACCCTCTCGCGAGAGATTTCCGGGGCCGTGATCGTCGCCATCATCTGCGATCGGGGCGACCGCTATTTGTCCACGGGGGTTTTTCCGGCCTGACCCGGACAAAGCTTGTCTCTATCACGCAACACAACTGCTGGCCCTGGCGAAAATGGCCGCAAGATTGGCATTCGATCACCCCGAGTGTGGCGACCCGATTATTGAAATTCTATGCATTGATGACAGGTTAGGTTGAGGTCCCGTCGGCGTGAAGGCCTGAAGAGGCTCCAGGTGTCGCATTCTGACAACGTCGTATTTTTGCTGACACCGAGTCCTCGAGACGTTTAAAATGACTCAGGGTCAAAGTAAACTCCTTGACCTCATGGCAGCTTGGCTTGCTGGAGAAGACAACAGATGCGGTACTGGAATCATTTTGAATCAGCGGCGGTAACAGGCCTGGGTCAGGCACGGCGGCGGCTGGTCCTGGCCCTGGTTTTCTTCCTGCTGCCCGCCCTGGCCTTGGCTGGTGATGTGCTGCAACAGCGGCTCGCCGAACTCCAGGAGCAAGCCAAGCCGGTCCTGGCCGATGTCCGCCTAGCCTCGCCCAAGCTGCTCAACGAGGCCTACGCCGCTCGCGGTTACGCCTTTGCCTGGGTCAATTCTGGCCAGGTCTCCGACCTCAAGGCCCTCGCGGAGCACAGCCGCGACTCCGGCCTGCGCCCCGCGGACTTCCACATCCCGGAATTGGACAAGCTGCTCCCGGGGGGTGACCCCTCGGCCCTCAAGGGCCAGGAGCGCGTCGATGCCGAGATCCTACTGAGCGATGGCCTGCTGCGCCTCATCCACCATTCCCGCTATGGCAAGGTCGATCCCCGCGCCATCGATAAGAATTGGAACCACGATGACGGACCCAAGGGCGAGGCCCTGGCTGCGGATCTCGGACGCGCCCTGGCCGCGCCCAATATCAAGGCCACCCTTGCCGCCCTGCGCCAGGAGCCCGGTTTTTATGCCCAACTCAAGGAGGGCCTGATGCGTTATCGCGACTACGCTGCCGCTGGCGGCTGGCCGACCATTCCCGCTGGCCCCAAGCTGGAGCCCGGCATGCATGATGCGCGCGTCCCCATCGTCCGCGAGCGGCTACGGATCACCGGCGACTATCGGGGCCCGGTATCCGCCAGTGGTAATTTTTACGGCCCCGAGCTGGAGAAGGCGGCACGGCACTTCCAGGAGCGCCACAGCCTCGAGGTCGATGGGCGTATTGGCAAGTCCACCCTCGCCGCCATGAACGTCAGCGCTCAGGAGCGCGTGGCCCAGATTCGGGTGAACCTGGAACGGATGCGCTGGGTCAGCGACAAGCTACCCAAGGACTATCTGCTGGTGGACATCGCCGCCCAGCGGGTCGAGCTCCATCGGGAGGGCCAGGATGTCTGGCGGTCCAAGGCGATCGTGGGACGTCCCGAGCGACCCACCCCCATCTTCCGCGATCGCATTGAGTATCTCGAATTCAACCCGACCTGGACGGTTCCGCCCACCATCCTCAAGGAGGATGTGGTCCCCAAGGCTCGCCAGAACCCCAATGCGGTGCGTAAGAAGGGGCTGGAGATCATTGATCGGCGCGGTAACAAGGTGGAACCAGAGTCGGTGGACTGGAATGTCTCACCCAACAACCTGCCCTACACCTTTCGCCAGCCGCCTGGGCCCAAGAACGCCCTGGGCCAGGTCAAATTCATGTTTCCCAATCAGCACTCGGTCTATCTCCACGATACCTCCGATCGCCAGCTCTTTCAGCGGGCGAACCGGACCCTGAGTTCGGGATGCGTGCGGGTGGATAGGCCGATCGAACTGGCGGAGTTGTTGCTCAACGATCCCAAGTGGAACAAGGAGAAGTTCGCGTCCGTGTTTGAGTCCAAGCGCCCCTCTTCGGTGCGCCTCAAGCAGCCCCTGCCCGTCATCCTCTCCTACTGGACGGCGGAGGCCGACGACAAGGGCCAGGTTCATTTCCGCGCGGATTTCTATGGCCAGGACCAGCCGGTGCTGGCGGCCCTCGATGGCCCCAGTGCCGGGCTGCGGCTCTACCGCCCCACTCCGGCGGATGTGGCCCCCGCCAAGGACACCATGCCAGAGGCGGAGGCCAAGGACTGGATGGCGGGGCCGCCGCCGGAGGAGGATGCCGAAAAGGAGGGTCCGGCGGGCAACCCGGAGGCGAGGCCGGCCAAGCCCTCGGCTAGCCAGCCCAACGCCAAGTCAGCCACCCCGGCGGCGCCCAAGCCGGCCCCCAAGCCCCGTGAATCGCTGGCCGGGGCCTCGGCCAAGGCCTCCTAGCCCAAAGTCCTGGCCCAGACTCAGCCTGGGCATCCAGTTGAGATCCAGGCCCGCCCTAACAGCTTCCCATTGGGGAGGCCGTTGGGGCGGACTTTTCTGACCTTTTGTCGGCAAATCACGAGGATGAGTTTTCCTCGCCAAAGGACTCGGTTCGATACCGGCTGACCCGGAGCCGGTCCGACCAATAATCCTCCGGCAATCCCGCCTTGCGCTTCAGTTGTCGCAGAAAGCCCCTTGGGTCGGGCAAGGACTCCCAGACGGAGGGCAGGAAAGTCCCCCGGGCATGACCCTCCTCGAGAATGAGGCCATCCCGGCCCGGCTCGATCATGGCGACCAGTTCCTGCTCGGAACCGAAGCTCAGCGGGGTCGCGGGCGTCAACACCGAGATCTCGATGTGCAGCCCTTCCAGTTCCCTCGCCGTCACCGGCGGGAAGCGGGGATCGCGAAAGGCGGCGGCGAAGGCGTTTTCGGCCACATCCTTGACCAGCGGCTGCCGGGCCTCCAGGTGGCCGATGCAGCCCCGCAATTGGCCAAACTCCAGCAGGGTGACGAAGGCCGCGCGCTGGGCGCGCAACTCGGCGGCGTAATCTTCGGGATGGACGCGCAGGGGCCGGCCCTCCTCCAGGCCCAAAGCGATGGAGCGTCGCGCCACCGCCAGCAGGGCCTGGCGCTGATCCGCATTCAGCAGCGGCTCAAGGGGCTGGGTCTTCATGGAAGCCTCCCGGGGCGAAGGCAAAGGCGCCATAGCCGACCACCCGGTCGCGGGAACCCGCGGTGTCACCGGAATTGCGCAGGTCGAGGATGCGGCCCTGGAGGCCGTGATGCCGAGCCGCCCGCAGCAGACCCTTGACTGGATTGCGGCCGCAGGCCTGGTCGTCGCCGATGGCGGCGGGGTCCAGGTCGGCGATGGCCTGGCTGGTGGCCTGGTCCAGGCGCTGGGCGCTGGCATAATCCAGGTAGTGGCTCAGGTCCGAGCTGACGACAATCAGGGTCTCGTCGCCGCCCCAGAGGCGCTCCAGGACCTCGGCGACCTCCGTCGTCGTGGCCTCGCCCACCAGGAAAGGCACCAGACTGAAGTCGTCCAGGATCATTTGCAGGAAGGGTAGTTGCACCTCCAGGCAGTGCTCGCCCTGGAAGGGGGCCTCGTAGGGCCGGGCCTGTGGCAGGTCCGCCAGGGCCTGGTAAGCCTTCAGGTCTACCGGTACCTGGCCCAGGGGGGTGAGAAAGGCCCGTGCCTGGCTGTAGGCCAGGCCATAAAAGGCCAGGCGATGGGAGGGGCCGAGCAGCACCACCCGGCGAATGCCCGCCGCCCCCGCCAGGAGCTGGGCATAGGCGCTGCCCGCCACGGGACCCGAATAGACATAGCCCGCATGGGGCGCTATCAGGGCCTTGGGCATGGGGGCGGAGGCCGCCCCGGCATGAGCCTGGCCCGCCCTCACAAAGGCGCGCACCTCTGCCTCCAGGGTCCGCGCATCCGCCGGGTAGAAGAGCCCAGCCACATTGGGATGACGTAAAGCGCTCACCGTTTTGTACCTCGCAGTGATGGGATCCGCCCGCGATCCGTCTATGCTTAATTTTAGGTCGAAAACAACCCCCCTGCCGGCAAGCCCGCTGGCAGGGCACTAGCGAGGTGAATGACGTGACCCTTCCCCTCACCAACTACCCTACCCGTTACTGGCATCGCCTGGAGGATGGCCGGGTGCAATGCGATGTCTGCCCCCGCAACTGCCACATCAAGGAGGGCCAGGCCGGGCTCTGCTTTGTGCGCGCCTGCCAGGGTGGCGAAGTGGTGCTCACCAGTTACGGGCGCTCCAGCGGCTTTTGTGTCGACCCCATCGAAAAGAAGCCCCTCAATCACTTCCTCCCCGGGACCCCGGTGCTGTCCTTTGGCACCGCCGGTTGTAACCTGACCTGCAAGTTCTGTCAGAATTGGGATATGAGCAAATCCCGCGAGGTCGATACCCTGGCCGTGAGCGCCGCCCCGGAGGTCATCGCCCGCCGTGCCGCCGAACTCGGCTGCCGGAGCGTCGCCTATACCTACAACGACCCCGTCATCTTCCTGGAATACGCCCGGGATACGGCCCTGGCCTGTCGGGCCCGGGGCATTCGCAATGTCGCCGTCACCGCCGGCTACATCAATCCGGGCGCCCGCGAGGATTTCTTCTCCACCATGGACGCCGCCAACGTCGATCTCAAGGCCTTCACCGATGACTTCTATCACCACCTCTGTGGCGGCCACCTGCAACCCGTGCTGGAGACCCTGGAGTACCTGCGCCACGAGACCTCGGTCTGGGTGGAACTGACTACCTTGCT
Organism: Chromatiaceae bacterium; assembly: GCA_049290655.1. Taxonomy (GTDB): domain Bacteria; phylum Pseudomonadota; class Gammaproteobacteria; order Chromatiales; family Chromatiaceae; genus M0108. The sequence continues at coordinate 18,793 of JBATOB010000471.1, forward strand.
CATCCCGGGCCACAATGACTCGCCAGCCGAGATCGAGGCCATGACAACCTGGGTCGTGGAGCATCTGGGGCCGGATGTCCCCATGCACTTCACCGCCTTCCATCCCGACTGGAAGATGCTGGATGTGCCGCCGACGCCTATGGCGACCCTGACCCGCGCCCGCGATATCGCCAAGCGCAACGGCGTACATCACGCCTATACCGGCAACGTCCACGACCGCCGGGGGGATAGCACCTGGTGCCATGGCTGCGGGGCCTTGCTCATCGAGCGGGACTGGTATGAATTGGGCGCCTGGGGCCTGGACGCCCAAGGTCGCTGCGCCGCCTGTGGCACCACTTGCGCCGGCGTCTTCGAGCCCAGGCCCGGCGACTGGGGTAGTCGCCGCCTGCCGGTGTCCATGCCCACATGAAGCCCTCCGATCCGCGGGGGCAGGGGCCACGGGAGCACCGAGGGGAGAGCCCAATTGAGGTTGGGGGGGGCGACGCGATCTCCCCCTGCGGACCCTTGGCCTTCGCCCTGCGGGTCTTGCAGGGCTTCAGGCGTAATCAGGGGATGCTCCTGTCTGGCGCCGTCGCCTATTACATGCTGTTATCCATCATTCCGCTCTTCCTACTCTTGCTGGTGGGGCTCTCGAACCTGGTGCCAGAGGCCCAGTTGCTGGCAGCGGTGCGCGACGAACTGGCCCTCTTCATGCCCGGCATGGCGGACACCATGACCGAACATTTGGGGCAGTTTCTCGTCAATCGTCATCTGATCGGCTGGCTCGGCTTTGTCATCCTCATCTTCTTTTCCACCATGGCCTTCACCCTGCTGGAGAATGCCATGTCGGTGATCTTCTTCCATCGCGTCGCCATCCATCGCCGCCACTTCATGGTGTCGGCCCTGATACCCTTCCTCTTCATTGCCCTGATCGGGGCCGGCCTGCTCTTCATCACCCTGACCAGCGGCGCCATCGAGGCCCTGTCCCAAACCCAATGGCAGTTCTTTGGCCGGGCATGGGGTCTGGATGGCCTGTCCGTCCCGCTACTCTATCTCCTCGGCCAGGCCGGCCTGGTGCTCCTCTTTATGTCCCTCTATCTAGTCATGCCCCTGGGCGGTATCGCCACCCGCCACGCCCTCGTGGGGGGGCTGGTCGCGGCCGTGCTGTGGGAGATCAGCCGCCACGTCCTGGTCTGGTACTTCAAGACCCTGTCCCTGGTGAATCTTATTTACGGCTCCTTCGCCGGTGCCGTCGTCCTTCTCCTTACCTTCGAAGTCGCCGCCCTCATTCTCCTGCTGGGCGCCCAGGTCATCGCCGAGTTCGAGCGCTGCAAGATGCCGCAAGATGAGGCGGTCGGGTCTGGATTCAAAACCTGAGCCAGGGTCCACCGGGAAGAGGGATCGGACCCCGGGGCGCCGGTAGCGGCGGATATCCTGGCCTGGTTACCGGGCCGTGGACTCGCGGTGGAGGCGACGGTCGCGGCGCGCTTGCGGGCCGGTCACGACCCGGAAACCCTGCGGGGATGGTTGCCGAAGGCCGCCCGGATGGAGTGGGCCGAGCGAGTCCTCGACGGGGACCGACCCGGCTTGCCCCGCCATCCCTGGGCTTGCAAGTAGCGCCGAGGCGCGGATAATCCGGTCCCTTTGCCGGAGAGTAACCGCCGTGTTCAAGAATGTCCGATTATTCAAGCTGGATGATCCAGCCGCGATTGACGTGGACCTGATCGAGGAGCAGCTCGGGGAGCGTCGCTTCCGCCCCTGTGGTCCCCTGGAGACGGCCACCCTGGGCTGGGCACCGCCCCTGGGCGATGGCGCTACCGCCCTGTCCCACCTGGCGGGAGACTGCCTCCTGGTCTGCGCCCGCCGCCAGGAGCGCTTGCTACCCTCCTCGGTGGTGGCCGAGAGCCTGGACGAAAAAATCGCCGAGATGGAGGATCGCGAGGCGCGCACCGTCGGCCGCAAGGAGCGCCGCCAGTTGCGCGATGAGGTCATGCTGGATCTCCTACCACGCGCCTTCACCCGCTCGCGCCGGGTCTGCGCCTATCTGGACCGCCAGTCCGGCTGGCTGCTGGTGGATGCCGCCAGCGCCAAGGCGGCCGAGGATGTGGTCGATCTGCTGCGCGAGACCCTGGGCTCCCTGCCCGTGCATCCCCCCCGTCCGCCCCAGCCACCCGAGTTGCTCATGACTCGCTGGGTCACCGAGGGCGAACTGCCCACGGACCTGGAATTGGGTGATGAGTGCGAGCTGCGCGACGCCCAGGACGAGCGCGCCCTGGTGCGCTGCCGGGGCCATGACCTGGCCTGCGAGGAAATCTCCACCCATCTACGCTCCGGCAAGCAGGTCACCAAGCTCGCCCTCGACTGGCGCGAAAACCTTGCCTTCGTCCTCCAGGAGGACCTGTCCCTCAAGCGCCTGCGCTTCGCCGATGAGTTGCTCGAAGCGGGCCTGGACCAGGGGCTGGAGGACGAAGCCGCCCGCCTCGACGCCGAATTCATCCTCATGACCGGTGAGTTGCGCGGCCTGTTGGAGCGTCTCGCGGAGGTCTTCGCCCTGGCTGGGGGCGAAGACCAGCCGGCCCCCTTTTAGACCCCGTAATAGCCCCGATACCAGTCCACGAAGCGCGCTATACCCGTCTCCACCGCGGTGTCCGGCTTATAGCCGGTGTCCCGGACCAGGTCCGAGACCTCGGCGTAGGTGTCGGGGACGTCGCCAGGTTGCAGGGGCAGCAGGATCTTTTCCGCCTTTTTGCCCAGGCAGTCCTCCAGCACTTCGATGTAGCGCAGCAGCTCCACCGGGTGCTGGTTACCGATGTTATAGATGCGGTAGGGCGCGGCGCTGGTGGCGGGGTCGGGGGCGGCGCCATCCCAGCCGGGGTTGGGGGCGGCGGGGCGGTCGAGGACACGGATTACCCCCTCGACGATGTCATCGACGTAGGTAAAGTCGCGACGATGGTGGCCGTAATTGAAGACCTCGATGGGCTCGCCGGCGAGGATGGCGCGGGTGAACTTGAACAGGGCCATGTCCGGCCTGCCCCAGGGGCCATAGACGGTGAAGAAGCGCAGCCCGGTAGCCGGCAGCCGGTAGAGGTGGCTGTAGGTGTGGGCCATGAGTTCGTTAGCCTTCTTGCTGGCGGCATAGAGGCTCAGGGGGTGGTCCACGTTGTGGTGGACGGAAAAGGGCATGGCGGTATTGGCGCCATAGACCGAACTGCTGGAGGCGAAGACCAGGTGCTCGACCCCATGATGGCGGCAGCCCTCCAGGATGTTGGCGAAGCCGGTTAGATTGGTGTCCACGTAGGACATGGGGTTCTCGATGGAATAGCGCACCCCGGCCTGGGCAGCGAGATTCACCACCCGCTGGGGCTGATACTCGGCAAAGGCGGTGCTGATAGCCTCGCGGTCCTGGATGTCCAGGCGCAGGTCGGTGTAGCCCGGCTGGTCCAGGGTGCGGGCCAGGCGGGCTTGCTTGAGGCCCACGTCGTAATAGTCGTTGAGGTTGTCTATGCCGATGACCTGGTCGCCACGGGCGAGCAGACGCAGGGAGAGAGCGGAGCCGATGAAGCCGGCGCTGCCGGTGACGAGTACTTTCATGAGAGGCCTCGAGGTTTGAACCAACCACCTAATGAGAGATGGGCGTGTGCCGGTTGAGCTAAGTCTAACGTTCGAGCTAAGCGGACTGCGAAGGGTCCGCTTGAGCGAGGGGCTAGCGTCACTTTCTTAGTCCGGGATCTCAGCCTCCACGAGCATGGCCAGGAGCGCCAGCGACTCTTGCCAGCCCAGGTAGCAGGCTTCCGTAGGGATGACCTCAGGTATCCCTTCCTGTACGACCCGCAGCTCGGTTCCGCACGACACTTTGGTTAGTGTGACCGTCGTTATCATCTGGCCGGGAAGATTGGGGTCGTCGAACTTGTCCGTGTACCGCAACCGCTCGTTTGGGACGAGTTCAAGGTACTCGCCGCCAAAGCTGTGGGTCTGGCCGGTGGAGAAGTTCGTGAATAACATCTTGTAGGACCCACCAACTTTGGCGTCCATGTGGCTCACTTTCCCGGTGAACCCATTCGGCGGTGTCCACTTGGCCATTGCATCAGGATCGAGGAAGGCGCGATACACACGCTCTGGCGTGGCGCGCAAGACGCGATGAAGTCGAACTATACCTGCTGGCATGTTGCGTTCTCCCAGAAGTTGGTGGTGCGTGAAGGGTTGGGCGTCGCGTTCCTTGACACCATGAATCTCAAGCGGCTACCCCAAAAAGGGCGCCCACTCCAGCGGTCAATGCCATTGCCAACGCCCCCCAGAAAGTGACGCGTGTGACAGACGCAATCACGGGGGCGCCACCTGTGCGTGCGGCCAGGAAGCCCAGCAGCGCGAGGAAAAAGAGTGAGCTACCTGCAACACCCCCCATCAGCGCAGCATCCGGTAGCAAGAGGACCATCATAAGCGGCAGGGCCGCGCCCACGGCAAAGGTACCCGCCGAGGCGAATGCCGCTTGCACGGGTTGTGCGGCCAAGGTGTCGGATATACCCAGTTCATCTCGCCCATGTGCGGCAAGTGCGTCATGCTGCATTAATTGGGTGGCAACTTTCGAGGCCAGCACCTCATCCAGCCCGCGCTCCGCGTAAATGGCCGCCAGTTCCGCGTGTTCCTGCTCGGGGTTCTCAGCCAACTCCTTGCTCTCCCGAGCCAGATCCGCGCGTTCGGTATCGGCTTGTGAACTGACCGAGACATATTCCCCAGCGGCCATTGACATGGCGCCGGCGACAAGGCCGGCAACTCCCGCAATCAGGATACCCTGAGTGCCTACGCCTGCTGTCGCGACGCCCAAGATAAGGCTGGCGGTAGAAACGATGCCGTCGTTCGCGCCAAGAACAGCGGCACGAAGCCAGCCTGTTCGGTGTGTTTTGTGCCTTTCACTGTGTCTCATAGAGTCCGCCGCGTAATGGGGAGTTCATTGCGACGCCCAACGATCTGGCTAAAGCGGGCGCGCTACTACCGATGCCGGGGTCACACTAAAACGCTCGTGGCGCGCATCGTTTGTGAGCCAATTGTTAGCTGTCAGGTCCCGGACGATTACGCGGCTTTGTAATGAATGCTTCAGGCTTTTGCGCGTACCATTTTTTCATGGCCTCAATCGGCGTGACATGGCCCAGCGCCTTCTGAGGGAGATGATGGTTGTAAAGCCAGGCATAGCGCAACAGCGTGGTCGCCAGGTCTTGGGCACTGTTGAAGCGATGGGTGGCCAGGACCTCGGCGATACGACCATTGAAGCGCTCGACCATGCCGTTGATTTGCGGGCGGCGTGGTGGGGTCAGACGATGCTCGATGCCCAGGGCCTGGCAGAGTTGATCGAATTCATGGTCACCGCTGGCCGTCTTTTCACGCGACCCGAAGAGGCGATCCGTGAATTCCTTGCCGTTGTCGGTCAACAGGTTGCCGATCTTGAGCGGGCAGGCCCGGTGCCAGGCGGCCAGATAAGGACTTGGCGGATGCGGCCGTCTTGTTCGCCTTGATCGGGATGAACACCCAGCGGGTGGCGCGATCAATGGCGACGAAGAGGTAACGGCGCGTGGTTTCATCCGCCATCTGCGGCAGGTAGTTGACGTCCACATGCAGGTAACCCGGTTCGTACGCCTTGAAAGGCTTGTGGGTGGTTTCAGCCGGGGTCTCGCGCGGCATGCTGGACAGGCCATGGCGCTGGAGCAACCGCTGCCGACCGGAGCGCGACACCTGCTCGTTAATGAACTCCCGCGTGACCACCAGCAGACCGTCGAGGGGCAACCAGAATGTTTCCCGCAGGGCGAGCACCACCGCTTCCTGGGCGGGTGTCAGCGTGGTTTGCAAGCAGTGAGCGCCATGTCGTGGTCAAGTTTTTTCGGACACCGCGATAAGTGCTGTCTCAGCCATTGATTGCTCGTCAGCACGGGGTGACTGATACCTCAGTGTTGAGTGCCACCGGCTCGGGTGGTAGAAGCCAACCAT